>NZ_JARVSX010000003.1:0-29780 GCF_030208975.1 Pseudomonas sp. ME-P-057 | reverse complement strand
CGCCGGAAGTGGGGCGAATTATAGACAGATCCAGAGGGGCGTCAAGCACTTATTTCAAAGCGCCCCGGAATATGCTCAATTGGCAGTCTTCCTGCTTAACAGGGCACGCTTATCGAGCTCTTATATAGCGGGGCATGCCCTAGGCGCGGTTCCGATGCACGCCTGGCCAGGCTCAGCAGCGGAATCCTGCGCAGATACACGATGTCACTGGCATTTGTTCCACTATTGAGCGATGTTAAACCCATGCGCCTCACCATGGTGCTGCCGCACCGCACGGAAGAGCCCACCGGTTGCAGCCTGTAAATTCTGGATAGTCCTGACCGTATCCCACCGCTCAGGTAAGGAAATGAATGAAGTATTTTTTGATGGCACTGGCAGCATTGACTGTCGCTGGATGCGCAGCGACCTCCAAACCGGTCATGGGTAAACGCGGCATTCATATCAACTGCTCAGGGCTGTCGTCCTCATGGCAGCAGTGCTACGACATGGCGACGAACTCGTGCGTGTCGAAACAATACCGCGTGATTGCCAAATCCGGCGATGGCGCAGAGGACCCCGGTGAGTATCCTCTGGGCCTCAACCCCGCGGGGTACACCAGTCGCAGCATGATCATCATCTGCAAGAAGCCGGCTAACCCGTAACCGGCTTCTTCTATATGCAGCTCACCCCACCGGGCGTGTGTCGCAAATCAAACAGCGGCAGTGCACCGGTTCAACCACTCCAGTGCGGTGCCTTCCACCAACGGGCTCAGTCGCTGCCTCACCTGTGCGTGGTACTCATTGAGCCAGTCCCGCTCCTCTGCGCTCAATGCGCTGATTTCGAGACAGCGAGTGTCAATCGGGCAGAGCGTCAGCGTCTCGAATTTCAGGAACTCACCAAACTCGCTCTTGCCCGCTTCCTGGTTGATGACCAGATTCTCGATTCGCACTCCCCAACGTCCCGGACGATAAGTACCTGGCTCGATCGACGTGATCATTCCCGGCTGCATAGCGGTTTGCGGCGTGGCGGCTGCCTGATAGGCAATTACCTGCGGACCTTCATGCACGTTAAGGAAGTAGCCGACGCCGTGACCGGTGCCGTGACCATAGTTGACGCCTTCGGCCCAAATCGGCGCGCGGGCGATGGAGTCCAGCAGCGGCGACAGGATTCCACGCGGAAAGTGTGCCCGTGACAGCGCGATAACCCCTTTGAGGACCCGGGTACAGTCGGCTTTCTGCTCGGCAGAAGGTTTGCCGACCGGGACCATACGCGTGATGTCAGTGGTTCCGCCCAGATACTGGCCGCCCGAATCAATGAGCAGCAACCCATCGCCTTCTATCTGCGCGTGCTCTTCTTCTGTCGCGCGATAGTGAGGCATCGCTCCGTTGGCATTAAAGCCCGCGATGGTGGCGAAACTCTGGGAAACATAGCCCGGCCGCCGCGCCCGCGCCGCACTGAGCCGCTCATCAATATTCAGCTCACTGACGGCTTCCTTGCCCAACGCGGTATCCAGCCAGGCGAAGAACTCGCACAACGCCGCGCCGTCTTGCTCCATGGCGTGGCGAATATGCTGCGTGTCAGCTGCGCTTTTCTGAGACTTGAACAGAGTGGTGGGATTCAAGCCTTCCACTAGCGTGACTTCGCTGTCGAGGTAGTCGAGCAATCCACAGGTCACCCGCGCAGGATCAACCAACAAGCGTGCATCCTTCGGCACGTTGCGCAATGCCGTACCGATGCGCGTGTACTCATGCAGCGTGATGCCCTGCTGCTCCAGCAGACTGCGCAGCGACGCGTTGGTCTTCTGGGAAGCGACGAACAGGCTGACGCTGTCTGGTCCGATCAGCGCGAAGGATATGAACACCGGGTTGTAGGAGACGTCAGCGCCGCGCAGGTTAAACAGCCAGGCGATGTCGTCCAGCGTCGCCAGGAAATGCCAATTCGCGCCACGCTCGGCCATTGCGGCGCGAAGTCGCGCAATTTTCTCACCTCGCTTTTCGGTAGCGTGGGGCGCGGCGTGCTCATAGATGGCCTGAGTCGGTAACGCGGGTCGGTCGCTCCAGAGCTCGATCAATGGGTCGAGGTCCGTGCGCAGTCGCGCGCCTTTTTCGTACAGGTTGGCAGCCAGCGTACGCGACGAGGCCACGGCCAACACCGCGCCATCTACGGCGACGACGGTCTCTGGCCTGGCCTGCTCGGCCAGCCATTCAAGCGGCCCAGCCTGGCCGGGCTGCAGTTTGACCAGTTCGATACCGCTGCCGGCCAGCTCTTTGGCCGCCTGCTCCCAATACCGGCTGTCCGCCCACAGACCTGCGAAGTCCTGAGTGACGATGAGTGTGCCGACGGACCCATGGAAACCGGAGAGCCATTGCCGACCCTGCCAGTACCCCGGCAGGTATTCCGAAAGGTGAGGGTCCGCCGAAGGCACCAGCCAGGCGTCGATTCCTTCACGGCTCATAAGGGCGCGAGCCTGCGCCAGTCGTTGCAATGCCTCTCCACCGGTTTTCGACTGCGTATTCATTGAATCTCCTGATGCCCAGAAATGTTTGCGTCGCACGCCTCAGATAATGGAGCAGCGATCAAAGCGGAGCAACAGCGGCGCTGTAACCTGCGGTGCCTGGGGCGCTGCACATTTAGGCATCTCTGTGTTTCCTGCACTTCGTATAAGAACTTCAAACTCCTCCCCTTACCGATACATAAAACAGCTAATGTATTTCAATAGAACTGCAACACTTTGATCATCCGTATTAAAGCCAATGCCAATCTGTGGATTCATTTCACCGCGGCGGTGCATCCATGTTTCGGCGTTCAATAATCAAGCGCCATAAAAATGGAACGCCATGCCCACGCCCAAGTTCTGGCGGTGGAAAACCGTCTTTTAGGTTATCCAGAGGCACTTCAGGCGGCGTGGCGCACTGCGTCTAAAAAGCGACGCACGCTGCCGCACGCCAGTGATGGTTTATTGACTGCCAATTAAATCAATCACTTATAGTGTGAGGAGGCCCCGTTATCAAAAATTTAACAGAATGTTGGCGAAATAATTTGACAGAAAGTCCGCCGCCGTCGATATATAGGCACGTCCAATGTTTTCCCGTTTTTGCAGTGCGGCCTCCGCGCCGTGCGTAGAGACCATTGCGACTGGAATACCCGGCAACTGCTCATGAAGTTAGCAATTCAAACGGTGTGAAATAAACGCCGGTGGGCAGTTTTTGGTCAAAAGAAAGCTTTTTTCGAATTACTGAATGTGCTCGGTGGGGCGGTAGCTTTGCCCAACGCTTTAGTCAGCCAGTGCTGAGTCAAGCCACTGTTGAATGCACTCCCTATAAGTACAACGGCAGGATCTGCAGATTCGGGCGGTAGCGTGCTTGAAGCGCAATTTATTCTCTGCTCCGCTCTCCTCCCCACGAGGGTTTGTTGCGATGGCTTTATCTTTCGATATGGATGAGCAGTTGGTTCAACGACTGGCTGACGAAATCGATGCCAATGGCTTTGCAAAATTGCACGCCGCCGTGCCCACCACGGATTTGGAGCAGTTGCGGGCCTGGACTGACGATCAGGCACAAAAACACCAGGGCGAATATTTCGCCTACCACGGTGAAAGCGCACTGGCTGACAGCTTGCTGGCGACCTACTGGTCTGACGCG
The DNA here is from genome assembly GCF_030208975.1 of Pseudomonas sp. ME-P-057. Classification (NCBI taxonomy): domain Bacteria; kingdom Pseudomonadati; phylum Pseudomonadota; class Gammaproteobacteria; order Pseudomonadales; family Pseudomonadaceae; genus Pseudomonas; species Pseudomonas sp. ME-P-057. The sequence goes on along the minus strand of NZ_JARVSX010000003.1, from coordinate 26,160 downwards.
CAATTCAAGGCGCTGCTGGCTGGCCTTTATCGACGCGCTGCGCGACACGACGCAGCAAGCGACCGCATCTTCCCGGTGCTGCGCTGCGTGCAAGGCAACCAGGGCAAGCGCGAGTCCAACAGCTTTCATTACGACGCCAGTCTGGTGACTGCGCTGATCCCGGTGTTCATCCCCAGTGAGGGCGAAGGACGCGGTGATCTCATGCTCTTCCCCAATATTCGACGCGTACGGTCATGGGTGTTGTTCAACGTGATCGAGAAAGCGTTGCTGCAGAACAAGATCACCCGGGGCTGGATCGTCAAAGGCATGCAGCGCAACTGGCTGAAGCCGTACGTCCTGAGGTTGGAGCCCGGCAGCGTTTATTTCTTTTGGGGCTATCGCAGCCTGCACGCCAATCAGGCGTGCCGGCCGGACGTGAAACGTGCCACAGCGCTCTTTCATTTCGGTGACCCGCATGCAGGCAGCCTGGCCACCCGGCTGATCCTGAAAATCAACCAGGGCCGCGCTCGCCGTATGAGCAGCAAGGCAGGCACCCAACCTCCTGCGTCGACCGCAGGATGATGTCTACCCACCCTGGCGTCAGCCGACCGGCACTAGACCGGCGCAGACACACCTCTGCCCTCACAGCCTTAGAAAGCTTTGCATCTGAAATGGAGAATTCGATGATCAACGTCACCAAGACTTACCTGGGCGATATCGACAAGTTCAAAGGCTACGTCGAGGGCATTTATGCGCGCGGCTGGCTGACCAACCACGGACCGCTGGTGTGCGAGCTTGAGCAACGCCTCAAGGATTACCTGGGCGTAAAACACGTCATTCTTACTAACAACGGCACCCTCGCCCTGCAAGTGGCCTATCGCGCTCTTGGACTAACGGGCAGCGCAGTCACTACACCGTTCACCTTCGTTGCCACCAGCAGCTCGCTGCAGTGGGAAGGCATCCGCCCGATCTTCGCCGACATCGATGCGCAGACCTGGAACATTTCACCTGATCACATTGAAAGCCGCATCGTGTCCGACACCACTGCCATCGTTGGCACCCATGTGTTCGGCAACCCGTGCGCCGTGGAACGGATCGAAGAGATCGCCCGCCGCCGCAACCTGAAAGTCGTGTACGACGGCGCCCATGCGTTTGCTGTCCGGCACGCCGGCCAGTCGGTTCTTAATTGGGGCGACATCAGCACCCTGAGTTTCCACGCCACCAAGCTGTTTCACACCATCGAGGGCGGCGCGATCATCACCAACGATGATGAAACAGCACGCCGGGTTCACCTGCTGTGCAACTTCGGTATCGCCGACGTGGACAAGATCGACGGCATCGGCATCAACGCCAAGCTCAACGAGTTCTCTGCGGCGATGGGTCTGTGCATTCTCGATGACATCGAGAACATCCTTCAGCAGCGCGCCGAGATCGCTGATCGATACACCACGCGCCTGGGCGATTACGTCGACCTGCAGCGGCCGGAACACAACAGCCAGCTCAATCACAGCTACTACCCGATTGCCCTGAGCGACGAACAACAACTGCTGCGTCTGCGGTCTGCGCTGAACACCAACGGCATCAACCCGCGCCGCTATTTCTACCCGTCGCTGGACACCCTTGAGTATTTGCAGCCGCAAGCGGCGCAGACAGCGTCTCGCTCGTTGAGTGAGCGTGTGCTGTGCCTGCCGATCTACCCAGGCCTGCTGCGCGAGGATCAAGACCGCGTCATCAACACAGTGATCGCAGAAACCAGCGCTGCGCATTTGCCCTACCGCGTGCCGTCACTCGCGCAGGTCATGTAACGCCACCGCCCTACACCACCGTCATTCCGGCGAAAGGAAACTCGATGCAAACCAAGCGCTCAGTCATACGCAACACTGCGTTGAGCTATGCAGGCCAGGCCTACACGCTGCTCGTGGGCATCCTGATCATGCCGTTCTACCTCGGCCACATGGGCGCCGAGGCGTACGGCCTGATCGGGTTCTTCTCGGTGCTGCAGGCCTGGCTGCAGTTGCTCGATGCCGGACTGTCACCGAGTCTGGTCAGGGCTGTGGCGCATCGGCAAGGCAGCGACGTGCTGGACCGTTACACCGGCCGTTTGCTGCGTTCGTTCGAGATCATCTTTCTGCCGCTGGCGGGCCTGTGCTGCGTCGCGATGTACGCCGGCAGCGAGTGGATCGCCGTGCATTGGCTCAACGCGCAGCAACTGTCGACGCAGACGCTGGTGCAGTGCATCGGGCTGATGGGCATCGTCATTGCCTTGCGGTTGTTTTCCACGCTGTACAAAAGCGGGATTCAAGGCTTGGAGCAACACGCATGGCTGAACATTGCCAATGTGATCATCGCCACGCTGCGTTATTTCGGCGGGCTGTTGCTGGTCAGCACGATCTCCAATGACCCGGTGCACTTCTTTGAATTTCAGGCGCTGGTGGGTTTGATCGAGGCACTGATCTTCGCCGCCCGTGCCTATCAGCAAATGCCGACGCCGTCGCCACTGACCGGCTTCGACTGGGATCTGGTCAAACCGATCATCCCGTTCGCCGCGAGCATGTCCGGCACTGCGGTGCTGTGGATCGTGCTGACCCAGATCGACAAGGTGCTGCTCTCCGAACTGCTGCCGCTTCATGAATACGGCTACTTTTCGCTGGTGGCGCTGATCACCACCGGGATCATGATGCTCTCCAACCCGCTGGCGCAGACGCTGCTGCCGCGCCTCACAGTGCTGATGGCAGAGGGTCGGCGCGATGACATGCACCAGCTGTATCTGGCAGCCAACCGGTTTGTTTGCACGTTCCTGTTTCCCCTCGCTGCACTGATCGCGCTGCACGCTGACGAGATGGTGTTCGCCTGGTCAGGCGACCAGCCCGCCGCCGAGTGGAGCCGGACAATCCTGCCGTGGTACTCGCTGGGCAGCGCCATCATGGCGGTCAGCGCGTTCCAGTTTTATCTGCAGTACGCCTATGGCCGCATGCACCTGCACGTCTGGTACAGCATTGTTTCGGCGCTGATCACGGTGCCGGTGATGTTTCTGGCCATTCGCGGGTACGGCGCATACGGCGCGGCGATCGCCTGGTTTGTCTTGCGCGTTGTGTCCTTCGCGGTCTGGCCGGTGATTGTGCACCAGCGCCTGGCGCCCGGCATTCACAGCCAATGGCTGCGCGACATCATCCGCATCAGCGTGATGACCGGCGTCGGCCTGGCGCTCAGCGAGCCTTTGCTGCGACTGATCGCCAATGGAAACCGCATCAGTATCTTCATCGGTCTGGCCGTCAGCGGCCTGATCACGCTGCTGGTTGTTGCGGCAAGCTACAAGCCGCTGGTGATGAAAATATCCGTTCTGCTCAGCAAACCCAGTGTTTAACTCGGAGTACCCAAGCCATGGATGCTAATAGCAACAAGACGAGCCCCTCGCCGTCCGCCGCGCCCTTGGTCAGCATCGTCTGCCCAGCCTTCAATCAGGAAGCCTACGTCGCGCAGACGCTGGAAGGCTTCCTGATGCAGCAAACCACGTTCGCTTTCGAGATTCTGGTGAACGACGATGCCTCCACAGACGGCACCGCACGCATCATTGCCGATTACGTCAAGCGCTTCCCGACGCTGATCCGGCCCTTCTACAACGAGACCAACCAGTACTCGCAAAACAACCCGCCCGTGCCGCGCCTGTTCGGTGAAGCGCGCGGCCGGTACATCGCCTACTGCGAAGGTGACGATTACTGGACCGACCCGCGCAAGCTGCAGCTTCAGGTGGACTTTCTCGAGAGCCACCCTGATTACGTATTGACCTACCACGATGCGATCCCTTTCGACATCAGTGGCCAATACCCCGTCCAGTTGCAGGGCAAGCTGCGCGGCGATGCCACAGCGCTCGAACTGCAAAAGGCGCGGCCTGTCTCGACGCTGACCACGGTGTTCCGCAACGTGTTCGATTCGTTGCCACCCGAGCTTCGCGCCGCACCGCTCAATGATCTGGTCTGGTGGTCGCTACTGGGGGCCTACGGCAAGGGCAAATTCATGGGCGAGGTCAAGCCGGCCATGTACCGGCTACACCCCGGTGGCGTGTTTTCCATGCGCTCCAACAAACGCAAGCTGCACATGGCACTGCAGACCTCCGGCGCGCTGGCCAATTACTACAACCGCCTGGGCAATCAGGAACTGTATGAGCACTTCCTGATGGAGCTGGTCGAGTACTCGCTGTCCGCCATCACACCCAAACGCAAGATGCAGACGCTACTGGCGGTCGGGCAAAACTTCAGCACCAACATCAGCAAACGACTGATGACGAGCCTCAGCAAAGGCCATGTTCAATAACGTACTGGTGGTCTGCGTCGGCAATATCTGTCGCAGCCCCATGGCCGAAGCCATGTTCCGACACCGCGTGCAGAACGCACGCATACAGATCACGTCGGCCGGCACCCACGCCATGCTCAGTTCCACCACCGATCCGCTGGCCCAGGCCGTGCTGCAAGTCAACGCGGTCCCGGTTCACAAACATCGAAGCCGTCAGATCGATCGGCAGATGCTCCATGAAGCAGATCTGATTCTGGTCATGGAGCATCGTCAGACCCAGAGCGTCCTCAAGCTGGCCCCCGAGGTACGCGGCAAGACGTTTCTGATTGGCAAATGGCAACTAGAGCTGGAAATCGCCGACCCCTACCGGCGCCCGAAACTAGCCTTTGAACAGACCTACGAGCAGCTTTCGCGTTGTGTCGACGACTGGCTTCCTTATCTTCCGTCAGGAGATCCAAGATAAATGACCGCTATGAACCGTACATCTCTGGACGAGGTCCAGGACTCCCGGATCGATTTGGCGACTATCTTGCGCACACTTTTCGATCACAAAGGATTGATTGCGTCGATTGTCGGCATCTGCGTACTGATCGGCGTGACCTACGCCATTCTGGCCACGCCGATCTTCCAGGCCAACGCGATGATTCAGATCGAGCCGCGCAAAGTGGGCATCGAAGGCCGCACCGAGGTCAACAACAAGCCGTTGTCGGTCTCCCAGGCGACCACCGAGATCGAGCTGATCAAATCCCGCGCGGTGCTGGGCAAGGTGGTCGATGACCTCAAGCTCTACATCGTGCAAAAGCCCAAGTATGTACCGGGCCTGGGCAGCTACATGGCACGCCGTTTCAAGCCGGAGCGCGAAGGCGCACTGGCCGATCCGATGCTCGGTCTGAACAGCTTTGCGTGGGGCGGCGAGAAAATCGACGTGTTTCAGCTCGAAGTGCCGGACGCACTGCTGGGCGAGAAAATGACCCTGGTGGCAGGCAAGCCTGGCACCTTCACGCTTTATGACGAAGACCGCAACAAGCTGCTCAGCGGCCCGGTCGGTCAACCCGTCGAAGGCAGCGGCATAAAGCTTCAGGTGGCTGCACTCAACGCCCGTCCGGGCACCGAGTTCACCGTCGTGCGTCAGCGCACCCTGACTTCTGCGCTGGATTATCAGGATCGCCTGAAAATCCTGGAAGCGGGCAAGGACTCCGGGATCGTCTACTTGTCGATCCAGGACCCGGACCCGGTGCTGGCCAAACGTATCCTCAACGAAGTCAGCCGCTTGTATGTGCGTCAGAACGTTGAGCGCAGTTCAGCCGAAGCCGCGCAGCGTCTTGAGTTCCTGCGGTCGCAGTTGCCTGCCGTGCGCAAGCAGCTGGAACAGTCGGAAATGGCGTTGAACAACTTCCAGATGGGCGCCAAGTCGGTCGACCTGAGCGTGGAGACCAAGTCGGTTCTGGATCAGGTGGTCAAGCTCGAAGGCACACTCTCGGACCTGAAAATGAAGCGCGTCGACGTCGAGCGCCTCTATACACCGGAGCATCCGACCTACCGCGCACTGATGACCCAGATCGGCCAGGTCGAGTCGCAGAAAGCCGCGCTGCTGAAGAAGATCGAAGCCCTGCCTGCCACGCAACAAGAGTTGCTGCGTCTGAACCGAGACATGCAAGTGACCTCGCAGACCTACACCCTGTTGCTGGACAAGAGTCAGGAGCAGGACATTCTTCGCGCAGGCAGCATCGGTAACGTTCGCATCATCGACAACGCCGACGTCAACGTCGAAGAGCCCGTCAAGCCGATGCGCAAAATCATCGTGCTGGTCGCCGCCCTCATTGGCCTGTTGCTGGCCGTTGCCACCGTGTTTGTGCGTCAGGCGTTTTACCGTGGCGTGGACAACCCGGAAGTCATCGAAAACCTCGGCATGCCGGTCTACGCCTCGCTGCCGTATTCGCGACTGCAAGAGCGCATGGAGAAAGCCGCGCAAGGCCGTTCGACCAGTAAAGAGCCGCGCCTGCTGAGCGTCAGCGCCCCAACGGAGCTGGCCATCGAAGCATTGCGCAGCCTGCGTACCAGCCTGCACTTCGCCATGCTTGAAGCGCGCAACAATGTGCTGATGATTTCCAGCCCGACGCCGGGTGTGGGCAAGTCATTCGTTTCCAGCAACCTGGCGGTCATCATCGCGCAGACTGGCAAACGCGTATTGCTGATCGACGCTGACATGCGCAAAGGCTACCTGCACAAGATGTTCAACCTGACGCCCAAGCACGGTTTGTCGGACACCCTGGCGGCGCGACTGGGCAGCAAGGAAGTCATCAACCACACCGAAGTGCGCGGCCTGGACTTCATCTCCTGCGGATACGCAGCACCCAACCCGTCCGAGCTGCTGATGCACGACAACTTCAACAAAATGATCAGCGACCTGTCGCCGCTCTACGACCTGGTGATCATCGACACCCCGCCGATCCTGGCGGTCACCGATGCCACGCTGGTCGGTCGCCAGTCCGGCACCTGCCTGCTGGTTACCCGGTTTGGCCTGAGCACCGCCAAGGAAATCGAAGCCTGCAAGCGGCGCCTGATGCACAACGGCATCCTGATCAAGGGCGCGATCTTCAACGGCGTGCTGCGTAAAGCCTCCACCGCCGACTACGACTGCGCTGCCTACGGTTACGACTACACCACGGTCCGCAAGTAAATCGACACCGAAGCCAAGGAGATTCACATGGCCAGGACCATTGCAGTGATGCAGCCCTACCTGTTTCCCTATCTGGGATACTTTCAGCTCATTGCCGCCGCAGACGTTTTTGTCCTGGGAGACGATCTGCAATACGTGCGGTCCGGTTGGGTCAATCGCAACCGGATCCTGCACGACGATAATGCAAAACTGATCACGTTCCCGTTGAAGAAAGACCGCTTTCAGTTGCAGATCAATCAGCGCCAACTGTGCGACCACTTCAGCGATGAAGCGCAGCGGCTGATTGAGCTGCTTGCCGAGAGTTATCGGGAGGCGCCGTACTTTGCGCAGGTCATGCCGCTGCTGGAACGCCTGATACGGTTTCCACAGCAAAACATAGCGCTGTATGCCGAGCATGCCATTCGAGAAATGTGCGCTTATCTGCATATCGTGACGCCGATCCTGCGCAGCTCGGACCTGATTCTGGGCAGCGCTGCCGACAAGCAAGAGCGGATCATCCGCATTGCCCATACATTTGAGGCCACTACGTTTATCACCCCGGAAGGCGGATCGGTGATCTACGACCGTGACCACTTTGCACGCAACGGTTTGCTGGTGCGGTTCTTCAGGATGCACCCGGTTGAATACCGGCAGTTCAGGCAGCCTTTCGTCGCCAATCTGTCGATCATCGATGTGCTGATGTTCAACTGCGTCGAGCAGGTCCAGCAAATGTTGACCGAGTACCGGCTGGACAAGAACCCGACCTGCCTCAGGTCTGGCATGATGCACGGGCTGGCGCAAAAGCCTGACGTCGTCCTGACCGGGTCTCACCGGATCGCAGTGGAGTGAAGTGTATGTCTGAAGTCATTAGCAGCTCCCGCGGCGCGGCACGCTGGTACCTCATCCAGACCAAACCGCGTCAGGAAGCGCGTGCGGCCGAACACCTGCAGCGTCAGCAGTTCGACTGCTACCGGCCGGTCAAGCACGGCGAGAAAAAACGCGGCTCCCGGGCCCCGGCTGAAGAAGAACTGTTTCCTGGTTACCTGTTCATCCACATGGATCAGGCCAGCGACAACTGGTATCCGATTCGCTCGACCCGAGGCGTGGCGCGCATTGTGACCTTCGGTGGCATGCCGGTTCCGGTCAAGGACGAGCTTATCGAGCAGATCCGCCAGCGTTTATTGGCGCCGCCTGCCAAGGTCAGCTTCAAGGAAGGCGACACCGTGCGGATCACCGCCGAGGGATTCAACGACGTTGAAGCGATCTTCCTGGCCTCCGACGGTGATGAGCGCGCGGTCATTCTGCTCAACCTGCTGCAACGCGAGCAAAAGGTCACCCTGCCGGTCAGCAGCCTGTCGCGGCCGCAAGTGCAGGCCTGATCTGATCCACGCCAGCCCCTGAGTGGCTGGCTTCTGCAGTTTCTGATCCACACATTCCGATTTCTCCGGGGCTGATGTTTTCAGCCTCTTGACCCCCCTTTGCCCGGAACTCGCCATGACCCAGAAAACCACGCTGGTGACGCTCACCTATGGTGACCGTTTCAACTACCTGCACACGCTGGTCAGCCGCTCGCTGGAAAGCCCGCTGATTGATCGCGTCATCATCGTCAGCAATGCGTCCACCGCGCCGCTGGAAAACTTGCGCCGGGCTTGGCCGAACCAGGTCAGCGTGATCTACATGCACGAAAACACCGGCTCCGCGCGCGGCTACTCGGTGGGCATTCAGGCCGCGCTGGACGCAGGCGCCGAGCACATCTGGCTGATGGACGACGACAACGCGCCGACCATCAATGCCATTGCCACGCTGCATCAGGTGCTTGAAGAGCGCAAACGCATCGACGGCGAAGACAAGGCCGCGGTGCTGGGCTTTCGTCCCACTCACCAGGCGGACATCGCAGCCGGCGTGCCGAAGCGCTTCGCCATTCAGCGCCGTTCAAGCTTCTTCGGTTTCCACATCGCCCAGTTGCCTTACAAAATCTGGCGCCGCCTGCCATGGGGCGCACCGCAGAGCTCGCACACCAAACTGCCGCTGGTGCAACTGCCCTTCGCCACGTATGGCGGCCTGCTCGCCCATCGCAATCTGTACCGCCGTATCGGTCTGCCACTGGATGCGTTGATGCTTTACGCGGACGACAGCGAATACACCTGGCGCATCACAGCCGGCGGGGGGCGGATCTTCCTGGTCCCCGATGCCCTGCTGGATGATCTGGAAAACTCTTGGAACATCAAGGCGCGCACCAACAACATTTATGAGAGCTTCCTGCTGGGTGGCTCGGACCTGCGCGCCTACTACGGCGCACGCAATCAGGCCTGGTTCGACAAAAACATCTGGGCCAATTCGTCGCTGCTGTACAGCCTCAACCGCTGGGTGTTTTTCCGCCTGCTGCGGCTGATCGCCAAGCGCCGCGGCGCCGAAGAGCGCCTCGGCCTGATCGAACAAGCCATCCGTGACGGTGAGTCCGGGGTGCTGGGCCTGAATCAGTCGTATCCACTATGAAAATACTGTTCATCAGCAGCTTGTATGCCCCTCACATCGGAGGTGGCGCGGAAATCATTCTTCAACGAACCGTCGAAGGCCTGCAGCAGCGCGGCTGTGAAGTCAGCGTGCTGGTGACCGGTCCTGATTCGGGGCTGAGCGTCGAAGCGGTGAATGGCGTGAAGGTGTATCGCGCCGGTCTACGTAACTTCTACTGGCACTTCGGCGCTCAACGGCCCGGGCGGCTGGCGCGTCTGGGCTGGCATCTGCGCGACCGCTACAACGGCGCGATGCGCAGGTATGTAAGAAAGGTCATCGGCGACGAGCAGCCGCAACTGGTGGTCTGCCATAACCTCGCTGGCTGGTCGGTGTCGGTGTGGGACGAGATCACCGCTGCGGGTCTGCCTACCGTGCAGGTGCTGCATGACATGTACCTGATGTGCCCGAGCAGCAACATGTTCAAGCGCGGCCAGTGCTGCCAGCAGCAATGCGGCAGTTGCCAGACCTTCCGCAAGGGCCACGATGCACGCTCGGCGCAAGTGACGGCGGTGGTCGGGGTCAGCCGGTTCATTCTCGAGAAGCTCCAGCAGCGCGGTTATTTCAGCGCTGCAAGCCCTTACGTGGTGCACAACGCCAGCCCGTTCACACCGCCGGTCAGCGCGCCGCATCAGCGCAGGCAAGCGGACCTGACCACGAAGAAGGCGCCGCTGCGCTTCGGTTACATGGGGACGCTGTCGCATCAGAAAGGCCTGACCTGGCTGATCGAGCAGTTTCAGCGACTGCCATTCGATGCCACGTTGCAAATTGCCGGGCGCGGCCAGAACGACGACGAAGCGGCTTTCAAGGCGCTGGCCACGTCGCCGAACATCAGTTTTGTCGGCTATCAGAAGCCTGAAGAGTTCTACCGCCAGATCGACGTCGCCGTGGTGCCGTCACTGTGGAACGAACCCTTCGGCATGGTCGCCGTTGAAGCCTGTGCGCACTCGGTGCCGGTGATCGCCAGCCGCATGGGCGGTTTGCCGGAAATCATTCAGGACCCGCTCAACGGTTTGTTGTGCGATCCACAAGACCCCGACTCACTGGGCGAGGCCATGCTGCGCTTGCACCAGAACCCGGAATTGCTGGCCCGCCTGAGCAGTCAGGCGCGCGTCAGCGTGGCGTCGTTGATGAACCTGGAGTTGATGCTCGACAGTTACGAAAGCATTTTTGCCCAAACGCTGCTGGACGACGCTGCCCAGCGCCACCGGCAAGCCCTGCCCCACCCTGTTTGACCACGCCGGCATGCCCTCAAGAGATGCCGACTTTGCCGCCGACGGCCCGCGACCCACCTGAGCAAGCGCTCCGGACCGTGCCTCTTCATTGAGACAATCCATGCCCATCCTTTACCTGACCAGGTTACGACGCCCCGCGGCGATCCTGTTACTGGGCGTGTTGATCAGTTGCACTGCGCAGGCTGACGAGGCGTTCATCATTGGCGTCGACACGCATTTGATGAACAAAACCACCTCCTCGGCCAAGGCGTTGCAGTTGCTGGAAGCCGCCGGTGTCGACTCGGTGCGTGACGATGCGTATTGGTCCAGCGCCGAGCCCCGACGAGGGACGATGAAGATCGAACCGGCGTGGCAGTCATATCTGGGCAAGGCGCAGGAACATCGCTTGCGACCCCTGTTGGTTCTCGGCTACGGCAACCCTTTTTACGAGAACTACGCCAAGCCGCGAAAGCCGGCAGTGCGCGACGCCTACGGCAACTACGCCAGCTTCGTCACGCGCCAGCTCACCGACAGCGTGGACTTCTACGAAATCTGGAACGAGTGGGACAAGGAAAACCCGGTCGACGCCGGTTTTGCCAGGGACTACGGCCTGCTCATCGAGCAAACGGCCCGACGCATCCGCGCCAACCAGCGACCGATGGTGATTCTGGCGGGCGCAGTGACCAGTCAGGGCATGGACCTGGGGTTTGCAGATCGCCTGGTGGAATCGGGCGTGCTCAACCACGTCGACGGGCTGTCGCTTCATCCTTATGTGCATTGCCGCTCGGATGAGCGCAACACCCCGGAAAACTGGATTGCCTGGCTGCGCCGGATCAGCGAGGACCTCAAGGAAAAGAACCGCAACAAAGGACTGGTGCCGCTGTACCTCACCGAAATGGGCTGGCCCAGCAATGACGGGCGCTGCGGTGGCGATGAAAATACTCAGGCAGCGTTTCTTGCGCGCAGCTTCTTTCTCGCTCAGACGATGCCCAACATCAAGGGCATGTGGTGGAACGGGCTGCTCAACGACGGCCCCGATGGCAGCGACCCGGAGCAGAATTTCGGCCTGCTCAATCAGGACCTGAGCGTCAAGCAGGCGTACCTGACGCTGAAGGCCATCAGCCCGACGCTGCATCAATACCGCTACGACGCCGAAAAAAGTCGCGAACAGGATTCGCAGTACCTGCTGCGTTTCGCCAAGGGTTCGGAGCAGATCATGGTGGCCTGGACAGCCGGGCTGCCGCGCTCGATCAAGGTGGACGCCAGCAGCGTGCTGCGCGGCAACGTGCAATACCTCGACACCCGCTACCCGCAAAGCGGTCTGGTCGACAGCGGCATCCCGTGGAACTGCAACGAAGGGCGGTGCTCGGCCCAGGTGCCGATCGATGACTTCCCCAAAATAATAAGCCTGGGCACACGCCCGGCACTGTTTGCCATGCCCTGAATCCTGGCTTTTATCAACGGCCCGCATCGAGAGCGCCCCTTCATTCAGGGCGCTGAGGGCCGCTGCGCACGACCCCATTATTTCTTCTACAGGTCGACCACAATGATTGTGATCAATGCACGTTTTCTGACACAGGAATTGCGTGGCGTTCAGCGCTTCGCCGAACAGATATGCCTGGCCCTCAAGCAACTGCGCAACGATGTCGTCTTCGTCGCCCCCCACGGCATTCAGATGCACGAGAGCGCCAAAGCCCTCGACGTGCAATGCATCGGCCGTCACAGCGGCCATTTGTGGGAGCAAGTGGATCTGCCGCTGTACCTGCGCCGCCAGGGCAACCCGCTGCTGGTTTCGCTGTGCAGCACCGCACCGCTGCTCTATTCAAATCAGATCGCCACGCACCACGACGTCAACTATGTGCGGCACCCGGAAAGCTACACCCGCGCGTTTCGCCTGCTCTACCGGACCATGACGCCGATCATGCTGGCGCGGATCAAATCGCTGTTGACCGTCAGCGCCTTCTCCAAGGGTGAGATTGCTCAGGTTTACAAGTACCCCGAGAAGAAGATCTTCGTGGTGCCCAACGCGGTCAGCGGGGACTTTCACCCCGGTTCGCAAGAGACCAACAAACAGGATTATCTGCTGGCGGTGTCGTCGCCCAGCGCACACAAGAATTTCAGCCGGATGATCGAAGCGTTTCTGATGCTGCGCGGCCACGAGGATTTGCAACTGCGCATCGTCGGCGGCGCGTCCGGGGTCTTCAATGACGACAACCTGCAACGCCTGGCCAGCCGCGACTCGCGCATCCAGTTCCTGGGTCGGTTAAGCGACAGCGAGTTGATCGCCCAATACCAGAACGCGACCGCTTTCGTGTTTCCGTCCTTGTATGAGGGCTTCGGCATCCCGCCCCTGGAAGCGCAGGCGTGCGGTTGCCCGGTCCTCGCTGCAAACGCGGCGTCGATTCCAGAAGTGCTGCAAGCCAGCGCGCTGTATTTCGACCCGCTGGACGTCAGCCACATGTCCGCGGCGATGGAACGCATTCTCACGGACATCCCGCTGCGCCAGTCGCTGCGGCGGCGCGGCTTGATCAACGTGGCTCGGTTCTCCTGGGAAGAATCGGCGCGACAGGTTTCCCAACGCATCGACGCGCTGCTCAGTCCGGTCAGAGACCGACGCAGCAACCAGAGCAGCGATGCCCTGGGTCGTGAATCGTCCAGCAAGCTCTGAGGCGCCGCCATGAAACGCCTTGCCTATCTCGACGCATTGCGCGGCATCGCCGCCTTGATGGTGGTGTTCACCCATTTGTACGCACCGGTCATCGGTCACGTCTGGGTCTTCGACTATCTCATTGACCCCGGCAAATTAGGGGTGCTGTGGTTTTTCATGATCAGCGGCGTAGTGATTCCCTACAGCCTCAAGCCGGTACCCGACGGGGCCCGGCGTTTTCTGATCTCACGCTTCATGCGTTTGTACCCGGCTTACTGGCTGTCATTGGTGCTGTTTGTGCTGATGCTGCAACTGACTGGTGCTGCGCTGCCGTCCTGGCCGCAGATCGTCGCCAACCTGACGATGGTGCAGGCGGCACTGGGCTTTGATGATGTGGTTGGCCTGTACTGGACGCTGTTCATCGAACTGGTGTTCTACGGTCTGTGCCTGGCGCTGTTCATCGCCGGCAAGCTTTATGACCTGGCGTTTCGGGCGCGTTGCTCGCTGGCGTTTCTGCTCGCAGCGTTGGCCATGAGCGCTGCCCGCGCGCTGACCGAACACAAACTGCCCGTGGCGCTGCCGCTGGCGTTATCGCTGATGTTTTTCGGTTCCGTGTGGCGCCAGTGGTTGCTGGCCGAACACAGCGCGGCCCTGACGCGAAATCTGAAAATGCTGTTCGTGGCGTTTGCCGTGCTGCTGCCGCCAACGCTGATCATGGCCTACAGCAAAGACATGGGCACCGGCGAAACCTGGGGCCGTTACTGCTTCACCTACGCGGTGGCGATCGTCAGCTTTGTGCTGTTGACCCGCAGTGTTCGTCTGGACCATCCGGCACTCGTGTGGCTGGGCGCAGTGAGTTACTCGCTGTACCTGCTGCACCCGTCGATGGGCCTGCTCAGCGAATTCCTGCTGCGCGGCACTGATGCGTCGGGCTTGCTGGTGGCGCTGGTTGCCACTGTCCTGACCCTGGCCGCAGCCCATCTGTGCTTTCGCTACATCGAACACCCGTTCATTCAGCTCGGGAAACGCCTTAATAACCGCAAAACCGGACCGCAGCCCGTCAGCGTCTGATTTTGCGCCTGCTCACATGGAAAGGCTGTGGGACTGCCCTCGCGAGCTTCGCCCGACGTACCGGGCCTCCTTCAGCCGTTAATGCAGAGAACTCCTATGAAAATTGCAATCGTCCACGATTGGCTGGTCACGTACGCCGGTGCCGAAAGGGTTTTGGCATCGCTGATTAAAATCTGGCCCGAGGCGGATCTGTTTTCCGTCATCGACTTCCTCAGTGACCAGGACCGCGCGCAACTGGGCGGCAAGGTGGCCAAAACCACCTTCATCCAGCGCCTGCCCAAGGCCAAGACCAAATACCAGCGTTACCTGCCGCTGATGCCGATGGCCATCGAACAACTGGATCTGTCCGGTTACGATTTGATCATCAGCAGCAGCCATGCGGTGGCCAAAGGCGTCCTGTGCGGACCGGACCAGGTGCATGTCAGCTACGTGCATTCGCCGATCCGTTACGCCTGGGACCTGCAACACCAGTACCTCAAAGAAGCGAACCTGAGCACCGGCCTGAAGGGCAAAGTGGCACGGATGATCCTGCATTACATGCGTATGTGGGATCAGCGCACCGCCGCCGGCGTCGACGACTTCATCGCCAACTCGCACTTCATCGGTGCGCGCATCACCAAGGCCTACCGTCGCGAGTCCACGGTGATCTACCCGCCGGTCGACACCCGCGGTTTCGCGCTGCAGGAGCACAAGCAGGACTACTACTTCACCGCATCGCGCATGGTTCCGTACAAGCGCATGCCGATGATCATCGAGGCCTTCGCGGCGATGCCGGGCAAGCGCCTGGTGGTGGTCGGTGACGGACCGGAGATGGAAAAGGCCAAGGCCGCTGCCGCTCACGCACCCAACGTCACGTTGCTGGGCTACCAGCCGTTCGCCGTGCTGCAGGAACACATGAGCAACGCCAAGGCGTTCGTCTTCGCGGCCGAAGAAGATTTCGGCATCAGCCCGGTGGAGGCGCAGGCCTGTGGCACACCGGTCATCGCTTTTGCCAAAGGCGGTGTGCTGGAAACGGTTTGCGGACTGGATCACCCGCAGCCGACCGGGGTGTTTTACCCGGAGCAAAGCGTCGCCTCATTGATGGCGGCCATCGAGACGTTCGAGATCAACGGCTCGCGCATCACCGCCCAAGCGTGTCGGGCCAATGCCGAGCGCTTCAGTGAAGCGCGTTTCGAAATGGAAATGCGTCAGTTCGTCGAAGCCCGTCTCAGCGCCGCCCGTCAAGGCCGCCTGCCAGCACATTTCCGGACGGTGCAGATGGCCCCAACCCTGGTCAGCAATGACCTTTCCGCCCGCGTTGTTCCGATCAAATCCGTCTGAGCGAGCCCAGTCTATGCGCACTCCTTTAAGGGGCATCCTGCATGCCCATCAATCGTCGCTGTCCGTCGCCCATCGGTTGCTTGATCTGGCGGTGATCGCGGTCGGCGGTTACGGCGTCAACGTGCTGACCGGCACGCCGATGAGCAGCGAAGCGTGGATGCAGATCCTGCTGGCTGCGGTGGCCTTTCACTGGCTGGCCGAGTATCACCAGCTGTACGGCTCGTGGCGCGGCGAACGCATCCTGCGTGAACTGATCAAGGTCGCCAATTACTGGGGCCTGGCTTTTGTCCTGCTGCTGTTTGTGGATTACCTGCTGTTGCAGCCCGACGATATTGCAGACAACAGCCAGATGGCCTGGTTTGGCGCGGTGCTGGTCGCGCTATGTGGTTATCGGCTGGCGATTCGCAGCGTGCTGCACACCCTGCGCGCCCAAGGTTTCAATACCCGTCGCGTGGCCATCGTCGGCACTGGACATTGTGGCGAGCGGCTGGCCATGTCGATCGAACGCGCACCCTGGATGGGCCTGAACCTGCTGGGCTTTTATGACGAAGCGCCGCAACAGATCGACTTGGCGCGCATCGGCCGACGCATTCCGGTGCTGGGCGATCTGGATCAACTGATCCAGGACGCACGCGACGGCAAGATCGACAAGGTTTACATCACCCTGGAACTGGGCGCACAAGAACGTCTGCAGGCATTGATCAAAGGCCTGAGCGACACCACCGCGTCGGTCTACGTGATCCCGGACGTGTTCATGTTTGAACTGCTGCACGCCCGCAGCGAAAGCATCAACGGGCTGCCCAGCATCAGTATTTTCGACTCGCCCATGGACGGCGCGTGGAGCGTGGTCAAGCGTCTGGAAGACATCGTGTTGTCGAGCATCATCCTGAGCATGATCGCCCTGCCCCTGATGCTGATTGCCCTGGCGATCAAATTCACCTCGCCGGGCCCGGTGCTGTTCCGTCAACGCCGCTACGGCCTGGACGGCCGGCCGATCATGGTCTGGAAATTCCGCAGCATGAGCGTGCAGGAAAACGGCGCCGTGGTGACGCAGGCTACGCGCAACGACAGCCGCATCACGCCGCTGGGGGCGTTTCTGCGACGCACTTCGCTCGACGAGCTGCCGCAGTTCTTCAACGTACTTCGCGGTGAAATGTCGATCGTCGGCCCGCGCCCGCACGCCGTCGCGCACAACGAGCAGTACCGCAAGCAAGTGTCGGGCTACATGCTGCGCCACAAGGTCAAGCCGGGCATCACCGGCTGGGCCCAGATCAACGGCTGGCGCGGTGAAACCGACACGCTGGACAAGATGCAGAAACGCGTTGAATTCGACCTGCAGTACATCGAGCACTGGTCGGTCTGGCTGGACATGAAAATCATCCTGCTGACGCTCTTCAAAGGCTTCGTCAACAAGAACGCCTTCTAAAAAAAATATCTGCCGATAACAACAAATATGGCCAAGGGCTAGTAAGCTCGCAGGGAGGTGCACGGGTGCATGAGCGAATGTGATCCGCTGTTCGGTGTAAGTAAGGGATGCAAAGAAATCACTGCGGTGCCAGTACGCACCTATTAGGATTAGAAGGAACATTCATATGAAGGTAACGTTAGCGGCAGTGCTGCTTTCCAGTCTGGTATTGCAAGGCTGCGCATTCGCCCCTGGTCAGTACATGTCTTACAGCGATGTCACCGACAAAGACCCGGACGGGCCCGATGTCACGCTGATCAATATCACCCCGGCCACCCTGGCGCAGCAGCAGAAAACCGCAGCAGCGGCGGCCAAGCCATTGCCTCCCGAGCTGATGAGCTACAAGACGCCGGAATACATCGTTGGCCCGGGCGACGCTTTGCTGGTCACGGTGTTCGAACACCCTGAACTGACTGCGCCCGGCTCTCAGGAGCAACTGGACGCCAACAGCCGTGAAGTGCTGAACGACGGCACGATGTTCTTCCCGTACGTGGGCCGCATTCAAGCCGCCGGCAAGACCGTGTCGCAGATCCGCGATCAACTGCGCATGGGTCTGGCGCCGCAGTACACCGAAGTGAAAGTCGACGTCAAAGTGCTGCGTTACAACAGCCAGCGCGTCCTGCTGTCGGGTGCGTTCAAGTCGCCCGGTCCGCAACCGATCACCAATATCCCGCTGAGCCTGGTGCAGGCCATCAGCCAGGCCGGTCTTGACCTGACCGACGCCAACCTTGCCGGCCTGACCCTGCGTCGCGACGGCAAGGATTACGTGATCGACGTTGACTCGCTGAACCGCAAGGACTCGCAGCTGAGCAAGATCTTTCTGAAAGACGGCGACTACCTGCACCTCAACAGCAACTCGAAGAACAAGATCTACGTACTGGGTGAAGTTCAGCGTCCGCAGGTCATCTCCTTCAGCACCACCAGCGTGACCCTGCTGGAAGCGCTCGGCACTTCCGGCGGCTTGAGCCCGGATGCCGCCGATGGCGATGCGGTGTATGTGATTCGTGCGCAGGACTCCACGCATGCGGCGACGGTTTATCACCTCGCCGCCAAGAAGCCGACCAGTTTCGCGCTGGCCAAGGGCTTTGAGCTGGAAGCCCAGGACGTGGTGTTTGTCGGCCCTGCCAACATCACCCGCTGGAGCCGTTACGTGAGCCAGTTGCTGGGCTCGAACAACATCATCCAGACCGGTGCGATGTTCAGGAATTGAGTGCCAGCTTCAAGCGGCAGGTTTGAAGCTTCAAGCTGACAGCAGAGCAACAGAGAAATCCTCGCAGTGGTCCGACTGCGGGGATTTTTTTTGCCCGGCATTTGGCGGCAAGTGTTGCCGGGGCAACAGTGAATCAACAGACGGTTGGCTGTGAGTCAACAGCGGGGTCATGCAGCGGTCCAGGTTGGCCGGTTTCAGGGCTCTGCAGCACATGGCAAGCGCTGGCACGCATGCTGCTTGAATCCGGTCAAAGGGTCTTCACGCCCATAATTCTCGCGTTCACGCGGCTTGTACGGTGCCTTGCACCCCGTGTGACTGACCCCAAGGAAAGCGCTTACATGTTGGTAGTCTCGATTTCAGGTAGTCCTTCCCCACGATCGCGCTCAGGCGTGGTGCTGCAGCATGCCGCACAGTGGCTAAACGACCGCGGCGTGGAAGTCAGCGGTGTACGCATTCAGGATTTCAATGCAGAGGATTTGCTGTACGCCAAGTTCGACAGTCCGCAAGTGATGGCCTTTATCGAGGCCGTGGCCAAGGCCGACGGGCTGCTGATCGGCACGCCGGTGTACAAGGCTTCGTTTTCAGGCGCACTGAAGACACTGCTCGATCTACTTCCGGAGCGTTCTTTGTACGGCAAGGTGGTATTGCCCATCGCCACCGGCGGCAGCATCGCGCACATGCTGGCGGTGGATTACGCGCTCAAGCCGGTGCTCTCAGCGTTGAAATGCCAGGAAGTGCTGCATGGGGTATTCGCCATCGACAGCCAGATCAGCTACGGCGAGAGCCCATTGGGCGGCGATCTGGACGAACTGTTGACCCAACGGCTGCATGAGGGCCTGGATCACTTTCTACTGGGCTTGCAACACCGGACCCAGGCGCGTCACAAGGACGCTGGCGGGCATTTGAAGCTGGCGTTGTAAGCGCTCCACTGAAGACAAGAGCCGATTCAACCCTGACGGGCTTTTGAAGGGATGCCAATGTCGGCATTCACTTCACCACGGTTATCGAACTCGTGAGCGCGTTGCAGTTGTGGCTGCTCCATCAGCTGCGCCTTGCGTGCCTGAAACTCGTCGTAGGACAAGCCGCGACGGTTGAGGTCTTCAAGCGCCAGCTGGTGGGTTTCCTCAGCGCTGTAGGGGCGCAATTCGGGATGATTGCCAGCGGCACAACCGGCAAGAACGGAGGCGGAGAGGAACAGGGAGAGGGCAAGAAGACGGTTCATTGGGAGCCTCCATTCGGCTCGTTTCTGGAATGAAGCCAAGGCTACGCGCCGGGCCTTTCCAGCAGAAATCAGTCGTCTTGATAGTGGCTATCGGGCTTGAGGAGATTTGCAGCTGAGCACGCACGTTATTGCGCAATGATCGATACCTCCAGGGCCTGCCGGGATCCCACAGTGGCGAACGCGGAGTGTCAGAACATCCGGTTCGCCACTGTCGTAACCTCCAGCAGCTCCTACGGGAGATAGCGGAGGATCATCGCTTTTTTTTCAGACCAGAAAGTGCCACAGCAGCGACGTGCCGATCAGGCCCACCACCGAGACAATGGTCTGCAGCACCGACCAGACCCAAAGCGTCTGTTTGAGTTGCAGGCCAAAATACTCGCGGACCATCCAGAAGCCGGCGTCATTGACGTGGCAGAAGAACACCGACCCGGCGCCGATGACCAGCGCCACCAACGACGCTTCGACAGGCGCCAGCCCGGCCATCATCGGCGCAAGAATCCCCGCCGTGGTCGTCGTCGCGACGGTAGCCGAACCCGTGGCCTGGCGCAGGGCAACCGCGATTAGCCATGCCAACAGCAGATACGGCATGTGCGCGCCTTCGGCGACCTTGCTGATGGTCTGGCTGACGCCGGCGTCCAGCAACGTCTGCTTCAAACCGCCGCCTGCGCCGATGGTCAACAGCAACACGGCGATCGGCGCCAGGCTCTTGCGCAACGTGCCGCCCACTTGCTCGCGGGAAATGCCATTGGCCCAGCCCAGGCACACCGTTGCCGCCAGCACGGCAATGCCCAAAGCCACCAACGGCTCGCCGAGGAACTTCAGGGTCAACGCAGCATTGCTTTCCGGCTCAAGGGCGATTTTGGCCAGCGTACTGCCGAGCATCAGAATCACCGGCAGCAGAATGATCAGCAACGACATGCCAAAGCTCGGCTGACGCGGGGCATCGGGTTTGGCCGAAAACAGCTCACCCAACTCCGCAGGCGCTTCTATGTGCAGCCGCTTGGACAACCAGTTGCCGTACAGGGGACCGGCCAGAATCACCGCCGGCACCGCCACGCAAAACCCCAGCAACATGGTCAGGCCCAGATCGGCATGCAATGCGCTGACAGCGATCAGCGGCCCGGGGTGTGGCGGCATCAGGGCGTGCAGCGTGGTCATGCCGGCCAACGCTGGTATGGCGATTTTCAGCAGAGGCTGATTGGATTGGCGTGCCATGACGAAGATGATCGGCACCATCATCACCAGTCCCACCTCGAAGAACAGCGGCAAGCCGATGACCATCGCGACCAGCGCCATGACCCACGGCAAGCTTTTACCCTTGCCCAGGCCGAGCAGCGTCGAGGCGATGCGATCGGCAGCGCCCGATTCGGCCATCAGCGCGCCGAGCATGGCACCCAGGGCAATGATGATCCCGGCCTCACCGAGAATCCCGCCCGCGCCCTTGCTGAACGCCTTTGCCACTGCCTCCGCTGGCAACCCCGCGCCTATCCCTGCGATGAATGTACCCACCAGGATCGACAGAAAAGGCGGGAGTTTGGTCGCGCTGATCAGCACGATGATGGTGGCAATGGCGATCAGGCAGCAGATGATCAGACGGGTGTCATGGAACACCCACGCAGCAGAGGACAAATCCAACGCGGAACCCCTTATCGTTCGGTTTTGATTTCAAAATGGATTGAAACAATTTGTTTCAACCGGCCGAACCATACCGGATGCGGCATTGCGTCGCAGTGAAATTTTCACATGAAATGGCCGTTTCGCCGCTGGTCTCAAACGTGGATCCCAACATCACCCGGTGGGAGCGAGCTTGCTCGCGAAGGCGGCGTTTGAGTCACGCGCGCATTCGATCAGCACCTCACGCAAACCCTGGGCCGCCGCCGACAGTTGATGATCGGCCTGGGTCATCAATCCGATACGGCGCTCGATCCGGGGGCCTTCCAGGGCGATGCAACGGGCGCCGAGCTCTTCCATCTGCGCAATGCACAGCGACGGTACTGCGCTGACACCCAGACCATTGGCAACCATGCGGCCAACGGTCGCCAACTGATGACTTTCAAATGCGACCGACAGTTTGCCGTGCTGACGCTGCAGGTCCTCCTCCAGCAACAGCCGCACGGCAGAGGGGCGCTGGAGGGTGATGAAATCGTGGCGCAGCAGTTCGTCCCAGTTAACCTCGTGCAGCATCGCCAAGGGCGAGTCCCGGGGCACCACCGCGACGAAGCGGTCCATGTAAAACGGCGTGAAGATCAGGTTGTTGCCAGCCTCCGGCTCAAAGCCGATGCCCAGTTCGACCCGTCGGTGCCCGACCATTTCCACCACCTGCTCGTTGATCACGTCATGCACCGCGACGTTCACTCGAGGGTAGCGCTGACGAAACACCTTGAGCGCAATGGGCAGCAGGTTGCCCGCATAGGAGGGCATGGCCGCCACCGACACCTTGCCGGTTTGCAGGGTAAAGCGCTGACGCAGCAGTTCTTCGGTGTTGTCCCAATCGGCCAGCAACTGCCGCGCCAACGGCAACAAGGCTTCGCCCTCCGGCGTCAGACTCACATTGCGCGTGGTGCGGGTCAGCAATTGCCCGCCCAAGTCTTCCTCCAGCGCCTTGATGGTCAGGCTCAGCGCGGGCTGCGACAGATGCAAACGTTCACCGGCCTGGGCGAAACTCAGGCACTGCGCAACGGCCAGAAACGCACGGAGCTGTTTGACGTTCATATATTTGGGTTTCTTATCAATCAATCAAAAAAACAAAATTAACAAATCAGTGGTGGCAGGAGAAGATGCGGCCAACGCTCTCCGATGCTTAGATTGTCGGACACAACTACAAATAAGGCGGGATATCACCATGGCTGGACTCGATAAACGCGTCGCTACCTACGCAGAAGCCCTCGCCGGGCTGACCGACAACATGACCGTGCTGTCCGGCGGTTTCGGTCTGTGCGGCATCCCCGAAAACCTGATCGCAGAAATCAAACGCATGGGCGTGAAAGGTCTGACGGTGGTTTCCAACAACTGCGGCGTCGACGGTTTCGGGCTCGGCATCCTCCTGGAAGACCGGCAGATCCGCAAAATGGTCGCCTCCTACGTCGGTGAAAACGCCCTGTTCGAGCGCCAGCTGCTCAGCGGTGAGCTGGAGGTCGAGCTGACGCCCCAAGGCACCCTCGCTGAAAAAATGCGCGCAGGCGGCGCCGGCATTCCCGCGTTCTATACGGCCACCGGCTACGGCACGCCTGTGGCGGAAGGCAAAGAAACCCGACAGTTCAATGGCCGCAACGTGATACTGGAAGAAGCCATCACCGGCGACTTCGCCATCGTCAAAGGCTGGAAGGCCGATCACTTCGGTAACGTGGTCTATCGTCACACCGCGCAGAACTTCAACCCCGTGGTAGCGACCGCCGGCAAGATCACCGTGGTGGAAGTCGAAGAAATCGTCGAGCCGGGAGTGCTGCTGCCGACCGAAATCCATACCCCCGGCATCTATGTGGATCGTGTGATCCTGGGCATCTTCGAGAAGCGCATCGAGCAGCGTACTGTCAGAAAAGCCTGACACTGCGCCCGCTTCGACCTGTTGCTCCCACGAAACTACTGGCCCACCACTGGCCGGACAGAATAAAAGAGACCCGAGATCATGGCACTCTCCCGCGAACAAATGGCACAGCGCGTCGCCCGTGAACTGCAAGACGGCTTTTATGTGAACCTGGGCATCGGCATTCCGACCCTGGTCGCCAACTATGTCCCCGACGGCATCGACGTGATGCTGCAATCGGAAAACGGCCTGCTCGGCATGGGTGCATTTCCGACCGAAGAAACCATCGACGCTGACATGATCAATGCCGGCAAACAAACCGTGACGGCGCGCAAGGGCGCGTCGATCTTCTCGTCGGCCGAGTCCTTCGCCATGATCCGTGGCGGCCACGTTGACCTGACCGTGCTCGGTGCCTTTGAAGTCGACGTCGAGGGCAACATTGCTTCGTGGATGATCCCCGGCAAGCTGGTCAAGGGCATGGGCGGCGCAATGGACCTGGTGGCCGGCGCCGACAACATCATCGTCACCATGACCCACGCGTCGAAGGACGGCGAGTCCAAGCTGCTGTCGCGTTGCAGCCTGCCGCTGACCGGCGCCGGCTGCATCAAGAAGGTGCTGACCGACCTGGCTTACCTGGAAATCGAAAACGGCGCATTCATCCTTCGCGAGACCGCGCCGGGCGTCACCGTCGAAGAAATTATCGCCAAGACCGCTGGCAAGCTGATCGTGCCGGACGATGTGGTTGAAATGACATTTTAACGGCGATGGCGCGGTACTTGTAGGAGCGCGCTTGCCCGCGAGTCGGGGATCCCCAGACACCCACGCAGTGTCTGAAAACCTCTTTCGCGGGCAAGCGCGCTCCTACAGGATTCGCGCCGTGCTCCACGTTTTTGGCAACACCTTGAGCTTTCGCACACCCGCACCTTTCGTCAGACCACCCTGCCCCTTCAGCGATGAAGGGGCTTTGCTGTCTCTGAGCCGGTGCTTTTTTCGCGTCACCGTCAACACCTGAAACGACCGTCCAGACAACCTGAACAATAACGACAAGAGGTAAGAAACCGTGGCCGCCGACATTGAAGAAAGCCGCTCCGCCCGCTTTGCCCTGCGTTGCGCCAAATGGGCGGAACGCTGGTTCCCGGACTCATGGGTGTTTGCCGCCCTGGCCGTGGTCATCGTGACACTCGCCACCCTGGTCATCGGCGCCAAGCCTGCCGACACCGCCAAGGCCTTCGGGGACGGTTTCTGGAGCCTGATCCCCTTCACCATGCAAATGGCCTTCGTGGTGATTGGTGGCTATGTCGTCGCCAGTTCCCCGCCTGCGGTCAAGCTGATCGACCGCCTGGCACGCATCCCGAAGAATGGCCGCTCCGCCGTGGCCTGGGTCGCGCTGATCAGCATGGTCGCATCGCTGCTCAATTGGGGGCTGTCGCTGGTCTTCGGGGGTTTGCTGGTACGCGCCCTCGCCCGTCGCACTGACCTGAAAATGGATTACCGCGCTGCCGGCGCTGCGGCTTATCTCGGTCTGGGCGCGGTGTGGGCGTTGGGCCTGTCGTCGTCGGCAGCGCAGTTGCAAGCGAACCCGGCCAGCCTGCCGCCGTCCATCCTGGCGATCACCGGCGTGATCCCGTTCACCCAGACCATTTTCCTGTGGCAGTCCGGCGTGATGTTGCTGGCGCTGGTGGTGGTCTCGATCATCGTCGCCTACGCCACGGCGCCCGGCCCAACCAATGCCCGCGATGCCAAGGAATGCGGAATCGACCCGAGCTTCAGCCTGCCACCGCTGCCACCCCGCACCCGCCCGGGCGAATGGCTGGAATACAGCCCGTTGCTGATCATCCTGATGGTCGTGCTGGCGTCCGGCTGGTTGTACAACGAGTTCAGCACCAAACCCGCGATCACTGCGATTTCGGGCCTTAACACCTATAACTTCCTGTTCATCATGGCCGGCGCGCTGCTGCACTGGCGTCCGCGCAGCTTTCTCGATGCAGTGGCGCGCGCCGTGCCGACCACCACCGGGGTGCTGATCCAGTTTCCGTTGTATGGCTCGATTGCTGCGCTGCTGACCACGGTCAAGGGCAGTGACGCACAGACCGTCGCGCATCACATCTCGACGTTCTTCACCAGCATCGCGTCCCACGACACCTATGCGCTGCTGATGGGCGTGTATTCGGCGATCCTCGGGTTCTTCATTCCCTCCGGCGGCGGCAAGTGGATCATCGAAGCGCCGTACGTGATGCAGGTCGCCACTGACCTCAAATATCACCTGGGCTGGGCGGTGCAGATATACAACGCGGCCGAAGCGCTGCCGAACCTGATCAACCCGTTCTACATGCTGCCGCTGCTCGGCGTGCTTGGGCTGAAGGCGCGGGATTTGATTGGCTTCTCGTTTGTACAGTTGCTGGTGCACACGCCACTGGTGTTGTTCCTGCTGTGGGCACTGGGCACAACCCTGGCGTACATCCCGCCGATCATGCCCTGATTGGGCCCGGAACCAGGCGCGCGGAAGATGGCTTCCGTGCACCTGCCGGCCCCCTGCTGCCGACGACCTGCAGGAGCCGGCTTGCTGGCGACAAACCTGAAGCCGGCTTGCTGGCGACAAACCTGGAGCCGGCTTGCTGGCGAACCAGTCTTCTCACCCACCGCTGCTGTGACTGAACCACCGCCTTCGCCAGCAAGCCGGCTCCTACAGATTCTATGCACCGGCAATGCTTCTCCGCCGTCGCGAATGGCTGCCGGTTTACGCTTCAATTGCGCTCCAATCCAGATTCATCGCCGAAAGCTGTATCCCCGCTCCACGTTGGAAATCCCTGTGGTGCATTGCCGAAAGTAGGTCGTACGACAGCGCTGAGGGAGGTCTAGATGTTCTGGCGGAAGATGGCTTGCTGCGCCCGCGAACTCCCTGCTGCCGACAACCTGTAGGAGCCGGCTTGCTGGCGAAAGCGGCGGGTCAGTCACCGGATACGTCACAGGCAGATCGCGTTCGCCAGCACGCCGGCTCCCATCAAACAAAATATAACCTACTGATTTAGTTCATAATTCGCCGAGTTTT
>NZ_JARVSX010000036.1:0-31111 GCF_030208975.1 Pseudomonas sp. ME-P-057 | reverse complement strand
CCCCGTTTGCTGCGCGACAGCGCGGCGTCTGGACGACGGGGGATCTCCTACAGATCATCATCAATCACGCCATCCCCAATACAGGTCACCACAGATTCCGGTCATCACCAATACAGACCATCCCGGATACGGCCCAACACATATCAGGTGATCACATACACAGGCCATCCCCGATACAGCCCATCACAACCCCAGCTCATCATAGATCCGTTGCACATACCGATGCGTCCCCTGCATCTCGCCTTTCCCATAACCCCCGACATAGTTGTCCAGTGCATACCGAATGATCTTGGGCTGAAACGGCACCGACACGTTGAAGTGGTTGTGATCGAGGAGTGGCTGGGGAATGTTCTCTGCGACGATGTCTCGGCTCTGGCAGAGATTGGCGATGACGATGGGCAGGTCAAGTTCGAGAATCACCTCGAT
This sequence comes from Pseudomonas sp. ME-P-057, assembly GCF_030208975.1. Lineage (NCBI taxonomy): Bacteria > Pseudomonadati > Pseudomonadota > Gammaproteobacteria > Pseudomonadales > Pseudomonadaceae > Pseudomonas > Pseudomonas sp. ME-P-057. The sequence continues at coordinate 30,685 of NZ_JARVSX010000036.1, read as the reverse complement.
TTCATAAGCAAGAAACGAATCCCCGTCGCCACCTTTGCGCCGACCGTCCTCGCTCCCCAGCAGGATCACCTGCCTGGTGTTGTTCAATCGCTCTCGCAACTGGCGTTTGATGGTCTCTGGTGAAAGGCTGCCCCGCGCTTCGTACAGGTCGTGGGCGTTGAAGAAATCAAAATCGGCGTGCTCGTTTTGGCGCCAGGCCTTCATTAACCAGTAGTGGGAAAGGTCTTCGCTGGCGAACGCGATGTAGGTCTTGTTGCGATGACTCATGGTGAACTTCCTGTAATGAAATGAAGGCGGTTGTCCGCTTCGTTGGTGAGGCGCTCAGTCCATTGATTGCCGTATTTTGGGTATGCAGCGGCGCCGTCTGGTTCAGCCGGGCTTATCGAAAGGGAAATTAAAAAGCCGGCTTGTGGTTAGCTTTTAATCGATCTATGTTTTTGAAAAACAATGATTTAGGTGTTTTGAAAAACGCTCTGACCCCCCATTTGGTCCCCCACTTTTTTGTGATTCTTGCACCGCATTTGACCGGTTTTTTTGTGGTTCAGCCTACGGTTTTTTCGTGAGGCTGAACCGCGAATAGTGATATCCAACCTGCGGGGCATACTGTATTTTCTTTCCTCAAACTCCATATGTTGCAGCAGCGTCGCCATTTGGATCCAGTCCATCAAGGCAGAATGCTCGTAGCCGTTCTAGGAGTTGATCTGGCAATCGAAGCAGCGAGCTATAAAGCAAGCCGCGCCAATAATTGTAGGGTGTCAGTCGAGCAGAGCTCAGTCTTACTCTTGCCTTGTGTTCGATGGAGTTTTTGAAGACTGCTAGGTCTCTAACATCTAAGTCCTCGGTCAGCTTCTCGCGCAGAGAGAGGAACTCTCCTTCAATACGTTCTTTGATTCTATAAATCTCATTCCAAGTTGTCAGTTTGCTCTGATTTATAGGGTCTATCGGTGTCATCGTCCAAGTGGCTATTGGCAAGATATCAAGGAATTCGACTTGCAATGCAACTTGTTCGTGGGCGCTTTCACTCCAGGGGTCGAAGCATGTGCGTCGTAGCCCTTCCGGATCTCGTAAAAGGTCTTTGGCAAGCTTTGCCTTTGAGTTGCACGTGTGGCAAGTAGGGAGCAGATTGTCAGGGTCGACCCCAAACTGCGGATATTTTTCTTTGGCCAGTAGATGGTCGTAAGGTGCACGCCATTGGTCTTCTGCAGCCACGCGATTTTGTCGTTGTGCGAGCAATTCTGTCGCGCACATGCCACACACGTTTCCGTTACCCGGAGGTGGGTCAGCGTTATAGCGGTTGTAGTGATCCATGACGGTCTCTCCACATGCCCTAGTGACACCGACAAGCTTTGACGTGCTTTCGAATAAATGTGCGGCTAGCTTCTTCAGCTCGACTGCCACAACTTCTGGAGGCTCCGGTATGGCTGATGTTGGATCAATGAAAAGTAGGCGTGCACTCGTTGCTTCGCGAAATGCGAGATATAGCTCATCCTTGATTTGTGCATCTATAGCCGCTATGGCGTCTCTTACTGCCTGCAGCCGTGCTCGGGTCGGTTCGTTAGCTTGCGCAGCATTCCAAAGTCCCTGGGGAAGAATGGAGACGTCGAAAGCCTCCCCTTTGCAACTGGAGAGAAGAGTCTCCCGCATTAACAGGTTAAGTCCATTGAAGACTGCGCTGGGTAGAAGTCCGGCTCTTACAGGAAGTAGCATCAGTTTTCTGAATCCCGCAGTTTGTGCAGTATGTAAGCACGCTCCATCGATTCGCCCAGATGCGTCTCAATCCACTGCCGCTTGTTAGTATTATGCATGCTTTGGTCATGCAAGTGCCGGTTGATTTCATCAACTGCTGTTTGCGATATTGCGGATCGGAGGCCAAAAAATTTCTTTATTAGTACTTCAAACGAAGCACCAAATGTTTCGCTAGGTGGTGATGCCATGACTGATTGGCCATCAATCTTTTCAAAGTGATAGACGGCTTCTCGATGCAGGGAGGAAATCAAGAATGGTGAATGTGATGAGATCAATGCCTGTGAGGTAATTAGGCTGCGTCCGGCTTGCTCAAAGTCGAGATGATAGCGAGTGCGCCAGCTAGGATTCAGATGCGTCTCGGGCTCGTCGAGTATGAACAATGACTCGGCGTCGCCAAAGAGCCTTACAGCACCGATTGTGTGGAGCAATTGAGCTTCACCATCGCTTAAGTCGTCGATTGGTGCAGAACTTTCACCATCAGAAAGCACTAACTCGACCACAGTAAGTGGGAGCTTGCCCTTAAGCGGCTTTTTGACATGGCCGTTTAAAGAGTCATCTCTCAGCACCTTACGGATCTCAAGAGACCATCGCCCTACACCTAACAATTGCAGTTTGTAGAGTTTCCAGAACAGGCGGACAGGGTCGAGATATGTCTCTCTGAGTCGCCCTATGGCAATAGGGTCCAAGAAATTGATCGTGATTTCAGCTTGGAGATAATTGAGTTCGTAAATTTCGTACTGGTCATCTGTGGTTCGGTTTGATAGGCCTCGTATGCTTCCTTCACCAACTGCGCGTATTAGCTGTTTGAGATCTTCGATACTATCTTGCTCAACAGGGACACGGCGCAAATCGTACTGTAAAGTGACTTTGCGCGGGTGTCTTAAGCGGACCTCCGGCCACAGTTGGTCACGCTCTGCGTCACTTAAAAGTCCAAGCGAAGCAACCAGCAAATTTGTGCAATCGTAGTCTAGGAACAAGGAGTTCGGTAACGGGGTGTCGGCTTCTAGTGTGCGTAGTGGATCATCCATGGCACTCGCCGATGGCGCACCGAAAATTCCTGGAAAGCGTCGTCTGTATTTAAGGTTTATCTGCTCGTAATCGTCTGCGTCAACATTAGATTGTGCCAAATCGACGCGACGCCGAGACCGTGTGCGCATCACATTAAAGTACTGCAAAGCATTGCGCATGAAGGAGCGTTGCAAGTTTTCGTTTAGGCCGGAGGCATACCCTATCACACGAGGTAAGGGCAAATCTGCCAGTATGTAGTCAGTCTCAGTTGACCAATGAGGTGTGCCGTTTTCCCCGTTGGTTGCAATGGAGCGTATCTGAATACTTCTAGAGATCAGAATTGATTGGTCTGCTTCGAGTTGCGCCGTATAGCGCTTAAGTGATTCTCCGTTGTTGTCATCGCCTGACCATTCATAACTTAGGTTGAAGCGATATTTCAGAGCCTTCCGAGCGCTGAAGTCGGACCGCTTTCTTCGCTCTAGATAGGCGAAGGCTTCTGCGATGAGTTCCATCAGCTGCGACTTTCCAGATCCGTTCAAGCCAACAAGTGCAATAACTTTTCCGGGGGCGTTAGAGAAATCAAACCGTTGATTAGCTAACCCCTTGTATTCTCCTATCAGCTCAAAGTGCAGCAGCTTCATTCTGGAATCCCTATTCTGCTCCAACACTCCTTGCCTTGGATGTCCAAAGCCCTGAATGGAGGTGAACACAGACTCCTATAATGATGCAGCCGGTCGACACGTTGAAGCATCAGATATTATTCCTTCCGCGATTGGCCTTGGGCGCGGCGGCGCGTTGGGCTTGGATGCGGGCGAGCAGTTCGGTGGCGGGTTCGTCGTCTGAGACTTGGGGTACCAGCTTGCCACGGAAGGCTTTGCCCAAGATGCTTTGGGTCAGGTGGTCGATACGGCTTTTGGCCGACGCGACTTTGGCTTCCAGTTGGTCCGCGAAAGCGAAGACTTGTTCAACGCGGCGGACAATTTCGGTTTGTTCAGCCTCTGGAGGCACGGGAATTGGTAGATCCCTACAAATCTCAAGTGTCAGATTGAATTGACCAGCTGTAGCTTTCGCGCGCGAGATAGCATGAGTGAGGACACTTTCAGTCCGAAGGCAGAGAGCTAGGTATCCGGAGGAAATTCCGTCGCCTGCCCTAAACCGTGCGATAGCTTGGTTTATATTCCACTCGGGGTAAGTGTCAGGAACGATAGAAACCTTGCCCAGGGGCGGCCCAACAATATTCATCAGAACGTCGCCGGGTTTAACAATTGATCTTTTTAGATAAATCGAGTGCGTGTCTGCATCGACAAATGTTGGGTCAACGGAGAAGTCTAATGCGCCTGTAAATGTCAGATTGTAGACTTTGATATATGGCACTTCATTTGGATTTGCACTCATTTTTTCTTTTGGTGGGGTTGTTCCTTTAGTGATGAATCCACAGACTTCGCTTGCGTTCTTCAAAGCCCAGCTGATTGGAAGAGAGCTGCCGCCTGGAGGAGTATTTTTGCCAGTTTGAAGATTGGAGAGTTGTGTATGTGACGTGCAAGTTGAATTATCCGCACGCCACTCTTCAGTCAACCGCCCGGAAACCGCTGCCGCGAGGACGGATTGGCGAAAGCGTTTGAGCAGGGCGGGAATGGAGTCGATTCGGGACTTGACACTTTCGACCTGGGCCAGTAGTTCATCCAGTTTGAGGGCGATGCGGGTTTGTTCAGCGAGTGGCGGCAAAATGAACCGCGCAGCTTTTGCCTGTTGGCTTCCAAGTCGAGGCATGCGCATGCCATGGGAAACCGCTTCAACATACCCTAGAAATTCCGGGGATTTCAGTGCATAGAAGAGATAGTCTCGATCCAAGAGACCAGGTGAAATAGCGATTATCTCGCCTGAGCAATAACCATCCTGATCAGCACGAATAACTTTGTTCAAATAGGGGCGCAGTTTTCCATAAAGGACTTGCCCTTTAAGAAAGCGGTTTTTGGAGCTCTTTGGACTGCGCGCCTCGACAGTTTGGCGATCAAGGAGTTTTGAGGTATGGCGTTCAATATCCTCCAACTCAATTAGCAGTGCGGATGGCTCCATGTCCTGCGGTTCGACTGTTACGTTGTCCGCATAGTTGATGACGTCACCGAGAGTGACTGCGAGCCAGGTTGCGGGCAACTCACTCATCGCCAAACTCCTTGGCCACCATCAAGCCCATCACCTCCGCCAGGATTTGCTTTTGCTGGTCGGCCTCATCGGTTGCACCTAACGCTTGTATCAGTTGATCCAACTCGCGCAGGGCTTCGGTGAGTTCCGTCATAGCCTCGCCCGCCAGCACTTCCGGTGCAGGCAGGTCATTAGCATCCAAGCTGTCGGCATCCTTGAGCCAACTGATATCCAGCGAATCACCACGCTCCTTGATCTGTTCGCGGGTAAACACGCGGAAGCGGCTGAGCTCACCGATACCTTCGACATTCTCCGCACGTGGGCTGTTGCCATTGGCATTCTCCCCATAGGCGTTTTCGAAGGGTATGAGGTGGCCTGCGTCAAATGGTGTGCGTTTACCGAAACTAGGCATGTTGCTGCGTAGGTCGTACACCCACACGCGCTGAGTACAGCTTTGTTCCTGTCGAGGGTTGTCGGTAATGCCTTTTTGGAAAAACAGTACGTTCGTCTTTACGCCCTGAGCGTAGAAAATGCCGGTGGGCAAGCGCAGGATGGTGTGTAGATTGCATTTGTCCATCAGATCGCGGCGCACGTCAGTGCCGACGCCACCTTCAAACAGCACGTTGTCTGGCAGCACCACTGCGGCCCGGCCACCGGGCTTGAGGCCACGGTAGATATGCTGGAGAAAGGCCAACTGTTTGTTGCTGGTCTTGTAGGTGAGGTCGTCGCGGGTCGGGCCCCCGCCGCCTTTGGCAGTGCCAAAGGGTGGGTTGGAAAGAATTACATCGACTTTCGGCAGATTGGCACCGGTTTGGCCAAGGGCGTTGCCCAGGTGGACCACGCCTTCTTCGTCACCCTCCATGCCGTGCAGCAGGGTGTTCATCAGCGCTAGGCGGCGGGTGCCAGACACTAGTTCTACGCCGACAAAGGCGCGGTTGCGCTGGAAGCTTCGAGCTTTCTCATCCAGGTCGTAATGGTCGTCGGTCTGGCGTTTGATATAGGCATCTGCGGCAATCAAGAAGCCTGCGGTGCCGGCGGCCGGGTCCTGAATGACTTCACCCGGCTGGGGCTTGATGCAGTTAATGATGCTGTCGATCAGCGGGCGCGGGGTGAAGTACTGACCGGCCCCAGATTTGGTTTCGCTGGCGTTCTTTTCCAGCAGGCCTTCATAAAGATCGCCGAGGCCATCCCGACGGGCGCTGAACCAGTCAATGCCGTCGAGGCTTTTGATCAGTTGTTCCAGGTGGCGCGGCTCTTTAAGGCGGGTCTGGGCATCGGCGTAGATGGCGGCGATCAACGGGTCGCTGTTCTTGCCCAGGTCCAGCAGCATCTGCCGGTAGTGGTCGAGCAGGTTGAGCCCGGACTTACCAGACAGATCAGGCCAGCGCGCGCCGTCAGGCAGCTTGTGGGTGAAGCTGTCGTTGTTCTGCACCTGCTCGTATTCCATCTTTACGAACAGCAGCAGTACCAGCTCGGTAACGTAGTCGCTGTAGTTGATGCCATCGTCGCGCAGTACGTCGCAAAGGTTCCAGAGTTTCTGAACGATGTCGGAGTTGGTCATGGGGCTCTCAAATTGGCTCAGGGCGTGACCTGAATAAATCGGCTAATAGGGTGGGCGTGGACAGCTCAGATGGGCGCTAGCCAGAACGGGTCGTTCTGCCAATCGGACGGAAAGCCCATGGCTGCCAGATTGATTTCGGTGAACTCGCCCAGCAGCTCATGCAAACGTCTATCCCAACTGGTATGCGGGCTGACTTGGCGCATTAGCAGGTTGAGGATGGATAGCACCGTGAACATCCGGGCATGCTGCCCAGGCTTTTGCAGGTGGGCTGGCCAAGGAAAATTGACCGTTTTGGGAAGTTCGGGACGGATGCCCAATTCGCGGTTCCACAGGCGTGCGTGATGGGCGCAGATGTTGCGAATGGTGGTCAGGCTGTGCAACCAGGACTGAAGCAGCGGGCCTGGCAAGCTCAGGCGCCTGGCGATGCCTTTTTTATCGGCATCGCGTGCCAAACCTTTGAACAGGTGCGAGAGCTCGCCAAGGGTGATTTCTTCCATGGCGGCCCACGCCGGCATCAGCTCGGGCGTGTCGTAGGTCAACGCGTAATGGCGTGCATAACTTTCCTTTGCACGTAGGCTTTTGAGGTGCCCCTTGCGGGCATCAGGCGCTTGAGAGGTATCGATGCGCCGACATTCGCGCAGATGGTCGTGACGCGCCTTGTCCTGTTTGCTACGGATACTGTCGAGCAGCGCCTGGTGACGATAATCGCGCTGGAAAAAACGGGGCTCCACATACCAGTGGGCGCCATATTGTGGCGCCATGTGGTTGCTGATGGCGGCTCTTGCGGCGACTTCAATGCGTTCAATCGCATCGATCACCAGCAGCCGCAAACGTCGGTCGAAATCGTATAGGCGAGTGAGCGCGTGTAGCCGCGTGCCAGGTCTGAAGCCGTGTTCGGCATCTTCAGAGAGCTGGAAAGGGCGCATGTAAGGCGTGAGGCGAAAGAAACTGACGGCTTCCAGAAAACAGTGCGCGCGGCCTTCATCCTGAATGGCGAGCCCGCGTTGTTTGAGCAGTGCTAACTGCTCTGGAATGTCGATGGCTGGCTTGCTGAAAAGCTTCATGCGGAAAAACTACCGGGCATAAAAAACCCGCTCAATTTGTGCGTAGCTGCCGGAGCAACCATAGGCATGGCGGGTGTGTTGCGTGAGAGGTTATGCACAGCTGCACCGTTTTGCAAGACATTTGGCACGGCAGTGATGAGTGGAGGTGCTCTTTTTCAGGCTAATTTGCAAGCCCTCCCAGCGGCCTGATTGCGCTGATTGATTAAGGCTCATCCAGCAGCCGACCAAAGATTATCATTCAGGGCTTCCAACACTAGGTCCAGTTTACCGCCGAGGTTGCGGTCCAGCGCTTTGAGGCCCCCATCGCCTCTGAAGGCGTCATTGACCTGCTGCGCGTCAATCACCACCTCGTGCACCAGCTGTTTGGCAATGCGCTCCAGCCAGCGGCGTTGTACGGGTGTCCAGGGCTGCAGAGTGTAAATCCTCTGCATAGCATTGGCGACGCGCTGATCGAATGGTAGCAACGCTTCGCCGATGGCGGCCTGCCGAATATAGCCGATGATGCTAGCTGCGATTTCCTGATTGGTCTGATTGCGCCAGGCGCTTTTCAGGCTGGCCTCGCTAAAGCCGTGCTGATCAAGCAGCAGACGTACTTCTCGCAGTTGCTCGCGAGTCAGGTCTTTGGGCCTGTTAACCACGACGCCAAGGGCTGCTGACTGATTGACTTGGTTGTGGATGAACTCGTTGAAGCTCTCCAGGTAGTCTGAGGGCTTCTGGTACTGGCCGTAGCTTTGCTCGCGCACCATCAACTCATCAGCGTGGGTGGAAATGATCGGGTATTTATACGAGCCGAGCAGGGCTTTAACGGCTGCCAACTGGCTGAGCAGTTGGCTGTGTTGGTGGATAAAGCTGGCAGCTTGCTGCGGGCCGAGTTCATGCAGGTGGTTGTGCAGCTTGGCCGGTTCAACTCCCCAAGCGTCCTGTAGCTCAGCGAGCTTGTGTTTGATTTCCGGTTTGGTCTCGGCCTTGTGTTGGGCTTCGCGCAGGATGCGCATGACGCGCTGGCTCAGTTGATCAAGCACGTCATGGGCGTGACTGCTACCCTCCTGGCTGCCAGGTGCGTCGTGGCTGGCGCTGTTGCTGAGCTCGCTGACCAGTTGTTCCAAAGGGATGTCGGGGTTCTTCACCAGCGGCTTCATGGTGTCGACCGCTTCAAGGGTTGCGTAGAGGTCAACAGGGTCATAGATGCGAAATACGGTCTTGCCAATTTCGTCGCAACGGCGGGTAGCGCGGCCTTTCATCTGCTCATAGAGAATGCGCGAACGTACCCTGCGCATGAACACCAGATTGCAGATTTTCGGCACATCAATGCCGGTGGTTAACAGGTCGACGGTAATGGCGATACTGGGGTGCGGTTCGTTCTTGTAGCGGCGAATCAGTTGCTCAACTTTATCGCTTTGGCCAGTGATGATGCGCACCGTTGCTTCGTTGTATTGCTCGCCGTAGGCTGCCTTGAAGGCGTCATCAAGCAGGTTTTTCACGCGCTCCGCGTGGGCTTGGCTAACGCAGAAAATCATGGTCTTTTCTTCGCCGAACGGGTCCAGCTCGTTGGCTAGTTCGTCACAGATAACCTTGTCAAAGGCGGGCGTAATAACGCGACGGTTGAAAGACTCGATGTTGAAAGTGAGTTCGTCGTCCAGCTCCGCTACGTCGACTTCTCCAGTGAGGGTGTTGATGACGCTGACCGACTCGCCTTTTTCAAAACGTATGCCGCGCTGACTGAGTTGAGTTTCATAGCGCATGGGTGGCTCATGATCGATGAGCCAATCATCGGCAACCGCTTCCCGATAGCTATAGGTGAACACCGGTTTACCGAAAATTTCACTGGTGTGTTTGGCTGGCGTGGCGGTAAGGCCGATGCGGCAGGCGTCGAAGTAATCGAGTACGCGGCGGTACTGCGATAGGTATTGGCTGTGATCCCGTACGGCCAGCTCACCTTCGGTCATTTCCTGGTCGAGCGTGTAACCTCGGTGGGCTTCATCGACGATGATGCAGTCAAACTCCCCCACTGCCGGTGGTGTATCTGAGCGAAAAATACGGGCGACCATTGCCTGGACGGTGGCTACCTGAACACGGGTTTCCGCTTCGGCAGCCATGTCGCCCAGCTCTTTGATGTCGTAGATCTGCCCCAGAGTGTGATTCTGCTCAAGTGTGGTGTCGTTGAACGAGTCGATGGCCTGCTGGCCGAGGGCGCTGCGGTCGACCAGAAACAGAATGCGCTTGAATCGTTCGGTCTTGAGGAAGCGATACATCAGGCCAATGATAGTACGGGTTTTCCCCGTGCCAGTGGCCATGGCCAATAGGCAGTCGCGCTGATTATTAGCCAGCGCCTGTTCCACCGCCTGGATGGCTTTCTCCTGGTAGTTGCGTAATTTTAGGTACGCAAAACCCTCTATTTCGAGCTTGGCCTCGGCTTGCGCCTTGCTGCGTTTGAGCAGATCGAGCAGATCGCTTGGCGTGTGGAAGTCTTGCAGCGGCCGGCGGGTGTTGGCGGGGCTGCGCAGGTCGCGGAACCAGGTGCCGGACTGTTCTGCGAGCTGCTTGATAAAAGGCCTGCCGTTACACGCGAAAGCAAAGGGCAGGCGGAATTGGCCACCGCTGCCATCGGTCCAAGGATGTGCCTGACCAGCTTGAACCCAGGGTTGTAGATGCTCGGTGGAAAGGTTGAACTCGCGAGCATAACGCTCCGCCTGTGGAATTCGGTCGGCGATATTGACGCGTTTACGCTTGGCTTCGACGATGGCGATCGGCATAAGGCCGGCGAACAACACGTAGTCGGCGCAGGCTTTCGGGCTGCTGGTAGGCCATTCGGCGATGGCTTTATTCTTACCTTTCTCGGGGCGCGCGCCTTTGCCGTAAGTGAGGCCTAGGGAGTCCGCGTCCCAGCCGGCATCAATCAACTGTTGGTCGATGAGGATGCGAGTAAGGTCTTCTGAAAGGTCAAAGCTGCTGCTGGCCTGCTGGGTTTTCTTGGCAACCTGTTTACTTGCCTGGGGCTGAGCGGCCAATTGCTGTTGCAGTGCTTTGAGGCTTTGCTCGTGCTCGACGCGCATCTTATTCAGAGCGGCTTCGTGCTCTGCTACCAACTGCTTGTGGCTACGGGACTCGGCATCCATCTGCCCGGCGAGCACCGCATACTCCTCGGCTTCGCGTTTGAGCAGCTCGGCAAGCTTCTGATTACTTTCCAACTGCTGACTGGAGTCGCTAAGCAGCGCTTTGAGCTGTTCAATCTGGCTTTGCAACTCACGTAGCGGGGTACTGGGGTCGGTGGGCGTGACAAACGGTCCGGGTTTGAAGGATTGGGCGTTCTTGCCGAAGGATTGGTGGTACCAGATGGCCAAGGCGCGACCAACCCGTAGGCCATCCATTGCTTCACGATGCTGGGTGTGGAACTCGTGCGTGGCCTTGTTCCCTTCAACGCGCAAGGTATGGAACAGACTACGGATGTTCTGATCCAGCTGGATCTCACGAGTGAGCTTGTAAAGCAGGTCGGACTGGGTCGTGTTGGTATCAAATTCGATACCGGCGCGGCTGGCCAGGTCTTGGGCCAAGGCTTCGCCGAGTTGGCGCAGTTTGATCAAAGTGGTATTGGGATCGCTGGCGAATACCTGCTCGGCTGTGTTCGCAAGCTGTAGGAAAACGGGATCGTGTTCCTGGAGAAAGGCGAAGTTAATGCTGGCTGCCATGGTCGATCCTTCGGTTGCGTACCCACTCTGTGCGCAAATCTGGCACGTTAATGCTTAACTCCCGGTAGCTTAACCAAGGTAGGTCGAGTTTGACCATGGCATCGCGCCATCCAATAGGTAAGTACGAGGCTGCCCTCAGGATCTCCACTGGTCCCAATGAGCTTTTGGCGACAGCGGCGACAACCCGCGCCGTACCTGGGCCTGAGGATGGCGACAAGGTGGCGACAAAAGTGGCGACACATCGGAATTCTGAAGCTGAGTTTTGCGCTTGAAAGGGCCAAGGCTAGTAATCCAGCCGGTAAGTCGCTCGACCAAGGGCCCGGTAGGCTACCCAGCATATCAAGTGTGTAGGCGCAGTTGGCCGCCGCTGCACCAGCAACGGTTCTGGTCTCTTGAAAATATTCACATAACTACGTTACCGGTGTTACCGGTCGCTTCGCATTCACCAGTTTCCCCCACTTCGTCCCGCCACGAACGTTGAGTGTTATCAGGGATCAAGGCCCCTGCGGCCTGTGAGGGTGTCCACTAACGCGGGACTGGCGGCTCCTTACGGCCAAGAGCTTGGGCATCTCATGATCTGGCCTCCTGAACACCGTTACCGGTGGGCGGGTGGAGGCTGCAATGGCTGACGAAACCAGTGCCGCGAGATCCTGAGTCGGGTGAGGCGTTGATGCGATGACAGGGGCATGCCTGACTGTCAGTCAGGTGCAGCCCTTCCCTGGGCTGCGGCACCATCATCTGCATCGTGTTGCGGTTGAGTTCGGCGTTTGTCACGCCAATTGTCACGAGGCTGGTTGCCCCAAAGCCCCGTATTGCATGGGCTGCAGCAGTGGGAGGAGCGCCCGTCTCTTTCCGGGAGAAAGAGACGGGCAAACGGTTGGTGCAAAACACCGGCCGAGCAGAATGGATGCTGCATGGCGGCAAAGGTGGGAATTGCCCCAGAGGGGAAAGGTATGAGTCGGCATCCATCACTCTGTCGAGTAACCGTGCGAGCTTCCGGACGCGGATCGCACTTGGGAGGGACCACCACGGGAGTGGCGTGACGTTTAAGGTCCCGGTCACCTAGCTACCCGCGGGCAGCGTTTGGAGGCTTATTTCTATCGCTGGTATTTGGCTGGGTCAATCAAGCAGGGGCTGTCGATTGCGCCAGATTTGGAGGGCTGGATGGCAGTGGACGTGGGTGGCATTCGATAGCCGAGTGGCCGTTCGTCGCCTTTAAATGTGAGCCCCTGCGCTTGGGAATGCGGAGCTTTCCCAAGCGCAGGGGCTTAGCCGGAGGAGCAAAGGCGAGCGGGAGATTTGGCGACAGTCGCCACTTCTGTCGCCACGCGCACGCCACGGATTACGCGGGTTGTCGCCGGTGTCGCCGCTGTCGCCAAATACCCGTATCACTATTTGGATATCGGTGCGTCGTCACCTGGTTCTGACTCCGTCAGCGCTGGCTTTGGTGGCGAGGTAGCGTATTTGGCCCAGGCATCCATCAGCTCTCTGCGTTTGTCGAAGAAGTCCGATCGGGAGTATGCGCTCTCAGTTTCACCACGCTCGTCATGGGCAAGCGCTAGCTTACAGATCTCTCGGGGAAAGGCAGTGGTCTCGCCCGCCCAATCTCTAAACGTCGAACGAAAACCATGGCGCGTGATGTGCTCATAGCCAAGATCATGCAGCAGGCTACGAACTCCGTTCGCGTGCATTACGCCGCTCCGTCCGTTGCCTGTGAACAGGAAGGGGCTGCGTCCTCGGCTCCGAGGCAGACTCTTCAAGAGTTCGACCACTTGCGGAGCGAGTGGGATTGCGAACGGCTCGCGTGTCTTCATTCTCGCCGCCGGTAGTGACCATCGGCCCGTTTCGAGATCTAGCTCGTCCCATTCCGCAAACCTGACCATGTGGCTGCGGGCTCCTGTAAGTATCAAAAATTGAGCAGCGACCGACACTGCGGTGGGGATCTCGCGCAGGGCCTGCATCAGTTCAGGAAGCTCCTGCCAGGGGAGAGCAGGATGATGTGCGCGTTTACGCGCTTTCTTCTTCTCATGCCGGCTTAGGAGGTTTTCAAGATGCCCGCGCCAGCGAGCTGGATTCTCCCCAGCTCGCAGGCCTCTGGATTTCGCCGCATCAAGGATTTGCTCAATCTGACCACGCACCTCATCCGCAGTACGGGTTTTGGTCGACCAGATCGGCTGCAGGGTCTTGATAACCTGTTTGGTCTCGATATCGTCCGCTGACAGCTTCCCTATGGTAGGGAACGCGTAAAGCTCTAGCTTCCTGAGCCATCCCTTGCGCCACTTTTCAGACCAACTGGAGCCGTGGGCATCGCGGTAGTCGTTCGCCAGGGTTTCAAAGGTGATTTGTTTCGCTTGCTCGCGGCGCTCGGCCTCTTTCTTGGCAGCCTGTTCAGCTTGGCGCTGGGCAAGTGGGTCATTTCCGTTGAGCACCTTTATGCGGTTCTCGTAGGCGGCTGCACGGGCCTTTTTCAGATCAAGGCTGGGATATCCACCGAGACCCATCTCCCGACGTTTGCCGTGAAGCTGGAATCGCAGTACCCAGTTTTTCCTACCTGTGACGGTCACAACCAGGCGCAAACCGTCGCCGTCCTCATAGGTACCCGGAACAGTCAGATTTTTAACAATGGTAGCGGTCAGTTTTCCCATGATTTTTGGCCTCCAATCCCCCACTTGATCCCCCACTTCGGTGTGGAATCGGCTGGATGGAAAAAGAACTCACAGGAACGAAAGTAGGCTGAAACCCTTGATCTAGCAAGGCTGCAGAGGTGTTTAGAAGATGAAGAAGGCTTTCGATGGAGCATTAAAAAGCCGGCTTGTGGCCGGCTTCTCGGTGACGGGTTTGATTGGTTTTTGGCCAACCGCACCCGTCCGCAAAAGTGCGCGCTGCGAGCAGGCGCTTGTGAGGAAGACCGGGCGTGCCTCGGAGGCGGCGCCAGGTCGATCACCCGCCCGCGTGTGGCCGACAGGTGTTGAGACGAAGGCGCGCAGGATACCCATGTTGTTGGCGTATGCCCAGTTGAAATACAGGCTCATCGCGTGCCTCACCGCAAGGTGGCCGGGTGACGGCGGTTATTGAGCGTGGACCACCAGAAGACCCAGCCCAGGATGTGAATGTGCTGCGCTTGAATGTCCTCGGCACTGAAAATCTCGTCGGGGTACTCGCTGCAGTTATGGCTGCGCAGGCGCAAGCTGCCGCCGGGCAGACGGTAGAGGTATTTCACCCGCAGCATGCCGTCGTGCTCCAGGGCGTACATTTCCCCGTCGATGATGTGGACACGCCCGCGATCAATGCCGATGAGCGAACCGTCCTGGATCTTGTCCGCCATGCTGTTGCCCACCATCGGCACGCAAATGGCGTTATGCAGCTCCACATCCATGGTTTCAAGCACGCGCCGCGACAGGCGCACTTTGTGGTTGTGAATTTCGCCAACGGCGGTACGGCCCGAGCTTTGCGTTTGCAGTTCGGTGTAAACCGGCATCTCCAGTTCTTCCCGGACGCTTCGCTCGGCTTTGGGTTTTGGCGTGCCCAGAAGCGGGGCGCTTTCCCGACTCGCTCCGGGATGCTTGGGCCCCTCGCCGCTGCGCAGCCACGCCGAATTAACACTGAGCAGCTCGGCGACTTCTTCAATGCGCGCCACCGGGATGCCGCGCTTGAACCAATTGTTCACGTGTTGAGGGGTTACTTTTCGGTTGGCGGCAAAGTCTGTTGCGGAGAGATGGCACTCTCGCAACAGTTCGCGCAGTCGATCACCTGATGTCTTCATGGGCCGGAGTGTACGGCGGCTTGCACCCTGTTTAAATGAACGAAGTGTTCAAATGAGGACGCCGTCATGCTTCAAGTTGAATGCAGGGATTACAACGTTACGCGGGATTTGTAAGCCATTTCTTTCACTGTTTGCTTTGTTGTCCACAGTGACTCAAACCGGCGAACCTTATTGCCTTGGTCATCAAACGCGCGAAGAAGCGCCTGTCAAAGCGCCGGCACGGGATATTGGGTAGTGGGCGATTGATCGATTGCGCAAGTGTGAGGTGTGGATTAAACATGCGATGTTTATTGGGCGTGTTTTAAACATCTGGCCGATGAAAACAGGAAAAAACATTTAGTCTGCGAAGGGGAAGTGTACGGCGGGGAACAGCGGGGGAGGTGCGTGAGGATAACCCCGTCGAAGCGACGCACGCTTCGACGGAGCACAATCGGATCAGCCCTTGTAGGCCGCAACCGATTTGGTGATCGCTTCGCGAGCGGCGTCAGCGCCAGCCCAGCCTTCGATCTTCACCCATTTGCCTTTTTCGAGGTCTTTGTAGTTCGCGAAGAAGTGCTCGATCTGCTGGATCAGCAGAGGCGGCAGGTCGGTGTATTCCTTAACGTCCACGTACAGCTGGGACAGCTTGTCGTGCGGGACCGCGATGATTTTGGCATCGCCGCCGCCGTCATCGGTCATGTTCAGCACGCCGACTGGACGCGCACGAATCACCGAGCCTGGGGTAACCGGATAAGGCGTCACCACCAGCACGTCGAGGGGGTCACCGTCGTCGGCCAATGTGTTGGGGATGAAACCGTAGTTGGCCGGGTAGAACATCGGGGTGGCCATGAAACGGTCAACGAAAAGGCAGTCGCTTTCTTTGTCGATTTCGTACTTGATCGGCGCGTGGTTGGCCGGGATCTCGATTGCGACGTAGATGTCATTCGGCAGGTCTTTGCCGGCCGGAATCTTGCTGTAGCTCATTGGGCTTTGCCCCCTTGGTTGACCATTCGGAATCTGGCATGCAACGCCAAAAAGTGGCCGGATTATAGGCATATTCCAGAAGCCTTGCCATGCGTGACGGCGGGCTTCTGTGCGTCATGTGGAGCCTGATAGACCGGCGTCCGGGCTTAAAGTGCCGCGCTGGAATGCCGTGAGTCGCGCCAGCGGATCCTGACGATAAAAAGCTTTAAGTTGCCGATAGACCTGCGGATACGCCTCGACCAGCAAGTCCGGGCCGCTGAAAAAGTACTCGCTCATGACCGCGAAGAATTCTGCCGGGTTTTCCGCAGCGTAAGGGTCGATTGCTGTCTCGGCGTCCGGGTTGGCATCGAGTTGGCGGTTGAGGTCGTCGTAGGCGCTTTGCATGGCGCTTGCCCACTCGCTGATGCGCATGTCGGGGTGCAGGGGCGGCAAGCCGTTTGCCTCGCCGTTGAGCATGTCCAGCTTGTGCGCCAGTTCGTGGATCACCAGGTTGTAGGCTTCCCATCCGCCACTCGCCAGCACACCCGGCCAGGCCAGAATCACCGGGCCTTGCGACCACGCCTCGCCACTGTGTTCGCCGTCCCATTCGTGCTCGACGCCGCTGGCATCGCGATGGCGTTGCGGGCTGATGAAATCATCGCCGTACAGGATGATTTCGTGAAAACCCTGATACCAGTTCAGATCATCCAGGGCGAGCAAGGGCAGCTGCGCCTGAGCGGCCAGAAACAGCCGTGATTCGTCATCCAGTTCGACGCCTTCCAGCGCGGTGAGATGCTTGGCCTGAAGAAACAGCACGCAACTGTCCAGCAGGCTTCGATCTTCTTCTGCGCTCAACCCGTCGAGCATTGGCAGTCGCTCGCGTACGCGCTGCCAGACCTCTGGGTCGACCGGATGCCGCGCCAGCGTGCGCTGCTTGCGCCACTCACGGAACGACCACATCGGTTCAGCGCGCCTCGGCGGAACGACCTGTGCGGCTGCGTACCAGACCGATCACCATCGGCAGCAGCGAGATCGCGATAATCGCCAACACCAGCAGGGTCAGGTTCTTTTTGATGAACGGGATATTGCCGAAGAAGAAACCGAGCGTGACCAGACCGCCGACCCACAGAACCGAGCCCAGCACGCTGAACCCGAGAAAGCGCAGGTAAGGCATGCGGCCGATCCCGGCCACGAACGGGGCGAAGGTGCGGATGATTGGCAGAAAGCGCGCAAGGGTAACGGTTTTGCCGCCGTGGCGACCGTAGAACTCTTGGGTTTTGGTCAGGTAGTCGCGGCGGAATATCTTCGAGTTCGGATTGCTGAACAGCTTGTCGCCGGCCGTGCGGCCGATGATGTAGTTGGTGCTGTCGCCGAGTACCGCGGCTGCCATCAACAGGCAGGCCAGCAGCACCGGGTCCATGGCACCGCCGGCCGCCACTGCGCCGGCGATGAACAGCAGCGAGTCGCCCGGCAGAAAAGGCGTGACCACCAGACCGGTTTCACAAAAAATCACCAGGAACAGGATCGCGTAAACCCAAGTGCCGTATTGGGTCACCAGCAGGTCGAGGTAAACGTCGAGGTGAAGAATCAGATCAAGCGGATTGAAATCCATGTACGGCACCTGGTTTAGAGACCCGATCCGGGTCGTGCGGGGCGAAGAGGAGGGATGTGGGCGGCATTATAGAGGCAAGCAAAGCAATGTGGCTGTAGCGGGCGTCGCCACATACCCTTTCTATCAACCGTACTGACTTTGTAGACGCGCGCTTGGTCTGGATCGCCTCGGGATGAACACGGACTGTAGGCACTCACAATGTTCACGGACACGCTGCGATTCGGTAGGACCCGGCTTGCTGGCGAACGCGGTGTGTCATTCGACATCTGCGGTGCAGATCCAACGCGTTCGCCAGCAAGCCGGCTCCTACAGAGTGCATCGTCGCTATCTGCCAACAAAAACGGCCTCATAAGAGGCCGTTGCGTGTCATCCGGTCAAGCTGATCAGAAGAAGCCCAGCGGGTTGATGTCGTAGCTCACCAGCAGGTTTTTGGTTTGCTGATAGTGCTCGAGCGCGACTTTGTGGGTTTCGCGGCCGACGCCGGATTTCTTATAGCCGCCAAACGCCGCGTGGGCGGGGTACAGGTGGTAGCAGTTGGTCCACACGCGCCCGGCCTTGATGGCCCGGCCCACGCGATACGCGCGGTTGATGTCGCGGGTCCAGACGCCGGCACCCAGCCCGAACTCGGTGTCGTTGGCGATGGCCACGGCTTCCGCTTCGTCCTTGAACGTGGTCACGCTGACCACCGGACCGAAGATTTCTTCCTGGAAGACGCGCATCTTGTTGTTGCCCTTGAGCAGCGTCGGCTGGATGTAATAGCCGGTGGCCAACGAGCCCTCGAGTTTTTCGACCTTGCCACCCGTCAGCAGCTCGGCGCCTTCGCCCTGAGCGATTTCCAGGTACGAAAGGATTTTGTCGAACTGCTGCTGGGACGCCTGGGCGCCCACCATGGTCTCGGTGTCCAGCGGATCGCCGCGCTGGATCTTCAGGACCTTCTTCATCACCACTTCCATGAACTGCGGGTAGATCGACTCCTGAACCAGGCAACGCGACGGGCAGGTGCAGACTTCGCCCTGGTTGAAAAACGCCAGCACAACACCTTCTGCGGCCTTCTCAATGAACTCCGGCTCGGCCTGCATGATGTCTTCAAAGAAAATGTTCGGCGACTTGCCGCCCAGCTCAACGGTGGACGGAATGATGCTGTCGGCCGCCAGTTTCATGATGTGCGAACCCACAGGCGTCGAGCCGGTGAAGGCGATCTTGGCGATGCGCTTGCTGCTGGCCAGCGCCTCACCGGCTTCACGGCCATAACCTTGCACGACGTTGAGTACGCCTTTGGGCAGCAAGTCGCCGATCAGCTCCATCAGCACGGTGATGCCCAGCGGCGTCTGCTCGGCGGGTTTGAGCACGATGCAGTTACCGGCGGCGAGGGCGGGCGCGAGTTTCCAGGCGGCCATCAGCAACGGGAAGTTCCACGGGATGATCTGCCCGACCACGCCCAGCGGTTCGTGGATGTGGTACGCCACCGTGTTGCCGTCGATTTCCGCAGCGGTGCCTTCCTGAGCACGCAATACTCCGGCGAAGTAACGGAAATGATCGACCGCCAGCGGGATGTCCGCGTTCAGGGTTTCGCGTACGGCTTTGCCGTTGTCCCAGGTCTCGGTGATCGCGAGGATTTCCAGGTTCTGTTCGATGCGGTCGGCGATTTTCAGCAGGGTCAGCGAACGCTCCTGAACTGACGTCTTGCCCCACGCGTCGGCGGCGGCATGGGCGGCGTCGAGGGCTTTATCGATGTCTTCGGCCGTGGAACGCGGGAATTCTGCGATCAGCTTGCCGGTGATCGGCGAGGTGTTTTCGAAATACTGGCCTTTGACCGGTGGCACGAATTCGCCACCGATGTAGTTGCCGTATTGGGTCTTGAAGGTCACGAGCGAGCCTTCAGTACCGGGGTGGGCATAACGCATGGTGAATATCTCCTGGCTCTTGTGATTGTGTGGGGATAACGCGTGCGGCGCATGGGTAGAGCGTAGAGCAAATTGGACAACCAACGTTGGCACATGACCCGCACCGGCCGCAAGTTGGGGTGAGGTCCGACCGCTTTCCCGGCTAAAGCCGGTCCCACCAGGCGCATGCGTCGAACCCGGCTGCGCTGCAATGCCGGCAAACGAATAATCCTGGCTGGCGCTGTATTTTGTAGGAGCGCGCTTGCCCGCGAAGGCGTCCGGTCAGAAACATTGATGGCGTCTGACCCACCGCCATCGCGGGCAAGCGCGCTCCTACAATTGTTCGTCGTAAGGACCAACTCTGTGGCGTACCACCTGACGCTTTCCCGGCTAAAGCCGGTCCCACAGGGGCGTGCGTCTAAGCCGGCTGCGCTGGAATGCCGGCAAACGAAATAATGCTGGCTGCCGCTGTATGTGTAGGAGCGCGCTTGCCCGCGAAGGCGTCCTGTCAGAACCATCGATGGCGTCTGACCCACCGCCATCGCGGGCAAGCGCGCTCCTACAATTGTTCGTCGTAAGGACCAACTCTGTGGCATATCACCTGACGCCTTCCCGGCTAAAGCCGGTCCCACAGGGGCGTGCGTCTAAGCCGGCTGAGCCGCAATGCCTGGGCATGCGCCGTTTTCGGCAATTCCCCCGTGCGCATTCGTTGTCTTCTACGCTAACCTGCGCCCCATGTTTTAAGAGGTCGGTCATGCACATTCATATTTTGGGTATCTGCGGCACGTTCATGGGTTCGCTGGCGGTTCTCGCCAAGAATCTGGGCCATACCGTCACGGGCTCCGATGCCAACGTTTACCCGCCGATGAGCACGCAGCTCGAAGCGCAGGGCATCCAGTTGATGCAAGGTTATGACCCCTCGCACCTCGAGCCGGCGCCGGATCTGGTCGTGGTCGGCAACGCCATGTCTCGCGGCAATCCTGCCGTCGAATATGTGCTGAACAAAGGTATGCCCTACGTCTCCGGCCCGCAGTGGCTCGCGGACCACGTGCTTCGTGGGCGCTGGGTGCTCGCCGTCGCAGGCACCCACGGCAAAACCACCACCAGCAGCATGCTCGCCTGGGTGCTGGAACACGCCGGCATGGCCCCGGGTTTTTTGATCGGCGGCGTGCCGCAGAACTTCGAAGTCTCGGCGCGACTCGGCGATACGCCGTTTTTCGTCGTCGAAGCGGACGAATACGACAGCGCCTTCTTCGACAAACGCTCCAAGTTTGTCCACTACGGCCCTCGTACCGCGATCCTCAACAATCTTGAGTTCGATCACGCCGACATCTTCCCGGACCTGCCTGCCATCGAACGGCAATTCCACCATCTGGTGCGCACTATTCCGAGCGAAGGCCTGGTCATTCACCCCACCACCGAGCCCGCACTTGAGCGCGTCATTCAGATGGGCTGCTGGACACCGGTGCAAACCACCGGGGAGGGCGGTCAGTGGCAGGCGAAACTGCTCAGCGACGACGGCTCGAGATTTGAGGTGTTGTTTGAAGGTGCCCCCCAAGGCGTCGTTGACTGGGGCATGACCGGACAGCACAACGTGGCGAACGCGCTGGCAACTCTGGCCGCAGCCCGTCACGTTGGCGTGGTGCCGCGGCAGGGCGTCGAAGCGTTGAGCGCCTTCAAAAGCGTGAAGCGGCGCATGGAGAAAGTCGCCGAAGTGCGCGGCATCACCATTTATGACGACTTTGCGCATCATCCGACGGCCATCGCCACCACGCTCGATGGGCTGCGTAAAAAGGTCGGCCAGGCGCGAATCATCGCCATTGTCGAGCCGCGCTCCAACTCCATGAAGCTGGGCGCCCACCGCGACGGCCTTCCGGAGAGCGTCGTTCAGGCCGATCAGGTGTATTGGTATGCGCCGGCCAATCTGGGCTGGGACCTGGCCGCCACCGCCGCCGACTGCACCATTCCCTCCCAGGTCTGCGACAGCCTCGACGGCATCATCGAGCAGGTCAAGCGTCAGGCCGCGCCGGGCACGCATGTGGTCATCATGAGCAACGGCGGTTTTGGCGGCCTGCATGGCAAGCTTGCCGAGGCGCTGCAATGAGCGGCCCGGAACGCATTACGCTGGCCATGACCGGCGCGTCCGGTGCGCAATATGGTTTGCGTCTGCTGGACTGCCTGGTGCGCGAAGACCGTGAGGTGCACTTCCTTATTTCCAAGGCCGCGCAGCTGGTCATGGCCACCGAAACCGACGTCAGCCTGCCGCCCAAACCGCAGATGATGCAGGCGTTCCTCACCGAATACACCGGGGCGGAAGCGGGGCAGATTCGGGTCTACGGCAAAGAAGACTGGATGTCACCCGTGGCGTCCGGCTCCGGTTCCCCCAGTGCGATGGTCGTGGTTCCGTGCTCGACCGGGACGCTGTCGGCGATTGCCACCGGCGCCTGCAATAATCTGATTGAGCGTGCGGCGGACGTGACGCTGAAAGAACGTCGGCAACTAATCATCGTTCCCCGGGAAGCGCCGTTTTCAAGCATCCATCTGGAGCACATGCTCAAGCTGTCGAACATGGGCGTGGTCATACTGCCGGCCTCGCCGGGCTTCTATCATCAGCCGCAGACCATTGATGACCTGGTGGACTTTGTTGTCGCGCGGATTCTCAACTTGCTTAACATCCCCCAGGACATGCTGCCGCGATGGGGCGAGCACCACTATGGCGCTGACGAGTAAGTGAGACGGATGAACAAGCTGGTTGTGGTCATGCTCGGGCTGCTGCTGACGACGGGCTGCTCGACGGTGCGAACCCTCGACGCCAATCAGCCCGGCGCGCCGATCGTCTATGCCGGCACGCGGCTTGACCTGTATGCCATGGAGGGCGGCTGTTGTGAGAAGGATCGCTTCGGAGCCGAGGCACCGAAATACCCAATGCTCGACCTGCCCGGCAGCGCGCTGCTCGATACGCTGTTGCTACCGCTGTCCATCCTCACCGCGCTGGGCGTAGGATTCCAGGCATCGGGCGGGATGTAATTCCGATCCCTATGTGCGAGCGAGCAACGCCGCAGATGTTTCTGTGGAGAGGTCAATTGAGGGAGCGAGCTTGCTCGCGAAGCCGGCATTTCAGGCGCTAAAGATGTAGCGGATGTCTCGGCCTCTTCGCGAGCAAGCTCACTCCCACAGGTTTCGACCGTCATCGATTGCGGGGCGAGCTCAGTCTCTCTGCTCTTTCGGCGGCCGTAGATGCTATTTGCCCAAGCGTCGCAGATCATCCGAATCAACCAGCCGCGTCCCGTCCTGTTCTTCCAGCGCGAGTCGCCAGAGGGCGCGTGCGAGATTGCACGCCTCGATGCCGCCGTATTTGCCGGGAATCAGTTTGGCGATGGGCGCGGCCAGTTGCTCCACCAGGCGCTGGTCCTGGCGCTCGCCGATCAGCAGCGAAGGGCGGGCGATGGTCAGTTGCGGCCAGTTCTGAAGCTTTAGCGCTTCTTCCATCTCGCCTTTGACGCGACTGTAGAAAATGCTCGATTTCGGGTCCGCGTTTACCGCGCTGACGACCAGCAGATGCCGCGCACCCAACTCCCGGGCGCGCTTGCCGAATGCCACGACCATGTCCAGATCGACCGCACGGAAGGCTTCCTGCGAGCCGGCTTGCTTGATCGTACTGCCCAGGCAACAGAAAGCGATATCGACCGGACCTTCCAGGCCTGGCAACAACTGTTGAAGCTCGCCCACCGGGTTCTCCAGCCGTGGGTGTTCGGCCAATGGACGCCGGCTAGGTGCGAGCACGCGGCTTACGGTCGGTTCGTTGAGCAGGCGGTCGAGCAAATGCTCGCCGGTCAGTCCGGTGGCTCCGGCAAGCAGGATGTGCTGAGGCGTCAAGTACATGATCTTTCTCCCTTGATACGCCACAAGCATAGGCGCTGTACCGGAACAGACTGCAAGCGAAGCGGGAGGGTTTCACAAAAACGCATGAAATGTTCATGCGCCTAGGCATTCGGAGCCGCCTGAGCCATGTTCACGCGACCTGGCATCTAGCGCAGTGCAGCCCCATGATCATTCGTGTGATAGACACGAACCTGCAGGAGCCGGCTTGCTGGCGAACCCGATCAGGCATCCACCGCTGCAGCGTCTGAACGCACGCATTCGCCAGCAAGCCGGCTCCTACGAGTGGATTGCCGCATAAACACCTTTCGGCAGTGCCGGGTGTCGTAACCGCCAAACCAACGGCATCGGTTAGTTCGCGAGCGAACTCGATTCTGTAGGAGCCGGCTTGCTGGCGAACCCGATCAGGCATCCACCGCTGCAGCGTCTGAACGCCTGCATTCGCCAGCAAGCCGGCTCCTACGACTGGATGACCACGCAATCATCTTATGGCAGTGCCGGCTGTCATAAACGCCAAACCGACGGCATCGGTTAGTTTGCGAGCGAACTCGATTCTGTAGGAGCCGGCTTGCTGGCGAACCCGATCAGGCATCCACCGCTGCAGCGTCTGAACGCCTGCATTCGCCAGCAAGCCGGCTCCTACGAGTGGATTGCCGCATAAACACCTTTCGGCAGTGCCGGCTGTCGTAACCGCCAAACCAACGGCATCGGTTAGTTCGCGAGCGAACTCGATTCTGTAGGAGCCGGCTTGCTGGCGAACCCGATCAGGCATCCACCGCTGCAGCGTCTGAACGCACGCATTCGCCAGCAAGCCGGCTCCTACAAATGTCTTTGCCGCCAAGTGAAGGTTCTGCGTCGCCGGGGTGGCCATGCCGGTGCTCGTAGGCCGGCGTCAGCGCCGCACTGTGTTCAGCGCGCGCTCTGCCTGGCTTTTGCGCAACTGGCGCCAATGGGCGACGACGCCTTTGGGCGCCCACATCTGCGGCTCAGAGGCCTCGAAGCTTTCGTCCGTCTCGCGCTGGGCGACAATGCCCCGCGCCTCGTTGAAGGCCTGCACCAGATCGTCGGTTTCAACCAACGCCTTGGCGAACAGCGCCTCGCCGAAATAGGTGAAATCCGCCTCTTCGGAGCAGCCAAAAGAGACCCGGTCTTCGCGGGAAGCGGTGATCACCATCGTGCGCTCGTCCTTGATCGCCGGGATAAAACCACCCGAATAGCAGGCGGAAATCACCACCACCTTGTCGCGATTCTTCAGCGGCGCAAGCACCCCGGCCATCTCGTCTGCAGGCAGATCGGACAATTCCAGACGCGGCTGATCCAGCACCAACTCGTGCTCATGCGTGCCGTGGCTGGTCAGGTAAATGAAGATCAAATCTTCCGGTCCGCTGCGCTTGGCCAGCGTCTGCACCGCGCGGCTGATGGTTTCGCGCGTTGCCAGCGGGCGGTCGGCCATGTGGTCACGATGGTTGACCAGCGTGATCTGACCAAACGCACCGAAGCGCGTCGCCAGCAGCTTATTGACGTAATCGGCTTCGCGCAGGAAGACGCTTTGCTTGCCATCGCCACCCACCACCAGGCTGTAAAGCTCGATGGCCGGCGTTGAAGCAGGCACGCCGGCAAGCGCCTTCTCGACGAGGGCGCCCTGAGCGAGCAAGCCGGTTTCCAGCGGATCCGGCAACAGCTTGCCAGCGCCATCACGTACACGCTGACCGTTCGACCAAGTCCCGCTCTGCACGTCCCCCTCGGCCGTCGTCAGCACGCCGCTGCCTTGATAGTTGTCGTTCTCGAACTGGCCGACGTAAACGCTGCCGTCCGGAAGCCGCAAGCTGCCTGCGCCTGCGAAACGCCAGTTCTTGAACTCCCCTTGATAGCGCGTGCCATCGGAGCCGATCAGTTCGCCCTTGCCGGTGAAAGCGCCGTCCTTGAACTGCCCCGACCAGACATCACCGTCGGCATTTTCGTAGCGGCCACGGCCGTTAAGCTGGTTGTTGTGGAAGCCGCCGACGTACTGATCGCCATCGGCACTGTTGAAATTGCCCGTGCCCTCCAGCTGACCATCGACGAACTTGCCGCTGAACTGGTTGCCCGCCGAATCGCTGCGCTGGCCTTCGCCGTGGGGTTTGCCGTGGGCGAACTGGCCTTGGTACTCACTGCCGTCGTCCAGTTCCAGATGGCCGGCGCCGTCGTACAGGTCAGCCTTGAATTCGCCGCGATAGCTCATGCCGTGCTCTTTCAGCGTGCCTTCGCCGTCGCGTCGGCCCAGCTTGTAGCCGCCGACGTAGCTGCCCGCGCTGGTCGTGAGCGCGCCCTGACCGTGAAAGAGACCGTCCTGAAAACCGCCCCGGTACACGTCGCCGTTGCTCGCATGCCATTCACCCTGGCCGTTCCATTGCCCGTTTTTGAATTCCCCGGCGTACCAGCTGCCATTGGGGTAATCGATCCGGCCTTTGCCTTGCAGCACGCCGTTGATGACGTCGCCACGATAGCGGCCGCCGTCAGGCAGGCGCGCGTCAGGTGGCAACAGCGATTCGCCGTCGCCGCATGCGGTAAGAAGGAGGGTCAGGGCCAAAGGAGCAAGCGCGCGCATGGTAAATCCCGAAAAAAAGATGTTTCGGCGTGATCTGATCGCGTACCTGTATCGAGTCGCTCACACAGCCGCAGCGAGTATGCCGCAGCGAGGAACGCTCATGAAACAGTCTGTTACGACTGCTTCATGTTTTGCGGGCGCTTGGGCGCGAGCGGCGGCCTTACACAAAGCAGAGCGAAAGCGGTTCAGCAACGAACGCAGGCTTGTCCTGACCTTCGATTTCAAGCGTTGCGCTGGCTTTGAGCAGCCATTGCCCCGGCTTCTTCTCCGTCACCTGCACCAGGCTGACTTTTAGACGAACGCGCGAATTCACTTTCACCGGCTGGATGAAACGCACGCTGTCCAGGCCATAGTTGATCGCCATCTGCATGCCTTCAGGCACGACCAGCAGCGACTCCATCAACGTGGGCATCAGCGACAGCGATAAAAAACCATGGGCGATGGTCGAACCAAAAGGTGTCTGCGCCGCTTTGACCGGATCGACATGAATGAACTGAAAGTCTCCGGTGGCCTCGGCGAACAGATTGATCCGCGCCTGATCGATGGTCAGCCAGTCGGAATTTCCGAGATCCTTGCCTTCGTAATGTTTGAGTTCCGTAGCGGGCACGTAGGGCATTAAGGCGTTCCTTGTTCGTTGTTGTATTTACGGATGATCGTCAGGGCGGGCAATCGGGGCCCGTGAATGCCCTGATTGAAGATCAGCACGCGCCATGCCTTGGGTCAATCAGCCCTCGACTGGCGAATACCAGCCCATAGGCAGCGCGGGCGGCGTGCTTATAATGTCGCGCGAACCTGCTGGAGATTTTTCATGTTGCTAAGAGGCCTGACCTGGCTTGTGCTGTTCCAACTGATCGGAACCGCACTCAACCACCTGTTTCTGTCGATACTGCCCGGCCCGATCATCGGTCTGGTGCTGTTGATGATTTACCTGATGACCCGAGGCGAAGTCAGTGAACCCATCAGCCTCGCGGCCAGCAGCCTGTTGCGTTACCTGCCTTTGCTGCTGGTACCGCCCGCGGTGGGCGTGATGGTCTACGCCGACCAGATCGTCGAGGATTTCTGGGCGATTGTCGGCTCGCTGGTCATTTCGCTGATGGTCTCGCTGACCTTTGCCGGCTGGTTGATGCAGAAACTCATTGATCGTCAGGCCAGACGCCGGGAGCTCTCATGAGTCTGGACTGGCATGGCGCCTGGCTGTCGGTGATTCATCATCCGCTGTTCGGCATCGCTATCACGCTGGGCGCCTATCAACTGGTGCTGGCCGGCTACGAGAAAACCCGCTGGGTCTTTCTGCAGCCCGTGCTCATCTCGATGCTGGTGGTGATTGGCGTGCTGGTGGGCTGCGGACTTTCCTACGTGGAGTACCGGAAAAGCACTGAAATCCTCAGCATTCTGCTGGGCCCGGCGACGGTCGCACTGGCCGTGCCGCTTTATCTGAATCTGCGGCGGATACGCCAGCTGTTCTGGCCGGTATTGACTACGCTGGTGGTGGGCGGCGTACTGGCCACCGGGCTGTGTGTTGGCCTGGGCTGGCTGCTGGGCGCCGATCACATGATCCTGATGACCATGGCGCCGAAGTCCGTTACCTCGCCCATTGCCATGCTGGTGGCCGAGCAGATAGGCGGTGTCGCCGCGCTGGCCGCGGTTTTTGTGTTGATAACCGGGGTGATCGGCGGCATATTCGGCCCCGGTTTGCTGACCCTGGCGCAGGTGACCAGCCCGGAGGCCAGAGGCATGGCCCTGGGGCTGACCGCCCACGCCGTGGGGACTTCAGCGGCTCTGCAGGAAAGTGAGGAATGCGGCGCCTTTGCGGCGCTGGCGATGAGTTTGATGGGTGTCGCCACGGCCTTGTTCCTGCCGTTGGCGGTGTCTCTGGTTGCTTGAGGATGGGTTTATGTCGTTGCCGTTGTTTCCACTCAATGCCGTGCTGTTCCCCGGGTGCGTGCTGGATCTGCAGATATTCGAGGCGCGTTACCTCGACATGATTGGCCGCTGCATGAAGCAGGGCGAAGGGTTTGGCGTGGTCTGTATCACCGAAGGCAGCGAGACGGGCGAGGTACCGGACGGTTTCTCGATGATCGGCTGCGAAGCGCGGGTCACCGATTTCGAGAAGCAGGACAACGGCCTGCTCGGGATTCGCGTCGTGGGCGCACGGCGCTTTCGGGTCAAGGATTACAGCACCCAGCGCGATAACCTGTTGATCGGTGAAGTCGAGTGGCTCGATGACCCGCAGGAGCAACCGTTGCAGGAGGAGGACGACGACCTGGTTGCGTTGCTCGCCGCATTGGCCGAGCACCCGATGGTGGCAGCCCTGAACATGGGCCTGACGGCCAGCGGTCAGCATTCGTTGGCCAATCAACTGGCCTACCTGCTGCCGTTTGCCGAAGAAGACAAAATCGAGTTGCTGGAGATCGAAGACGCAGAAGAGCGGCTCGACGCGATTCAGGACCTGCTCGATGAGATGCAGGGCGACATGCAGGCCTGACGCCGTGTCAGGCGTTTACCTGAAGGGAGCGCGGCGTGAAGCGCCCCATCGCCCCATCGCGCGTTGGCTCAGGGCGTCTCAATACTGATAGCGGATCAATCCGTGAGGGAATGAGTGCAAGCCGAAGCCACCAAACAGCGCCACCATCGCCGGCAGCACTAGCCACCACACCTTGATCGGTAGCGCTTCCAGTGGCTTTTTGTTCTGCACGAAGGCAAGGCTCGCCGCACAGGTGAAGAACGCCAGCAACATGCCCGCCGTCACATCTGTTGGCCAATGCACGCCCAGATACACCCGTGACATCGCGATCGCCAATGCCGGGATTGCGCCCAGCAACAGCCAGGTCAGTCGCAGTCGCACCGGTTGCCCGCGACCCGCAAGCACCGCCAGTGCCATGAACAGCGCAAACGATGCCGAGGCATGCCCGCTGGGCATGCTGTAAGTGGCCAGTGGTTCGGTCAGGACCTCTGGCCGGGCTCGAGCGAAAGTGTATTTCATGCTCTGATTGATCAGCGCAGCGCCCAAGGCTGTGCCCACAACGAATATCGCGTGGCGCCACCGTCGTGTGACAAGGAGCAGCACCGTCAGCAGAGCGGCGGCGCAGAACTGCGTCCGGAAGTCTCCCAGCCCCGTCACCATCACCACGAAGTTCTCGGCAGCCGCACTCCGGCTTGCCTGCACCACCGTCATGATGCCCTGGTCGAAATCGGCGAGGTACGGCCAGCCGAGAAACACACAGCCCAGCAGGATGAACGCCGTCAGCGCGATGAGTTTGGTCGCGTACGGTTTGTGCCTCAGGCTGGCCTGGACACTGATGCCCAGCAGGAGCGCCAGGCCTCCGCCGACCACGGCCGCTTGTGGCCAGAAATTTTCGGGCAACGGCAGGCGGATGGCCGCACCGGTGGCCCAGCCCGGCAGGATGTAGACCACTGACCAACCGGCAGCGGCGATCAGGCTGACGCCGGCAAAGCGCACGAACGGCATGTCGCACATGCCGGCGACCATGGGCAGCATCGGCCGCAGCGGGCCGATAAAGCGGCCGACCAGCAGGCTGGCGATCCCGTAGCGCTGGAAGTAGGTTTCGGCGCCGCCGATCCATTCCGGATGATTGCGAAGGCCGGGCAACTGGCGGATGTTCTGATGAAAGCGCCTGCCCAGAAAGTACGACACCAGATCGCCCAGGATGCCGCCCAGAAAACCCAACAGCAGCGCTTCACTGAGCGGCAGCACGCCGCTGCCGGCCAAAGCGGCGATGGCGAAAAGCAAGACGGTGCCAGGGACGACGATGCCGGCGATGGCCAGGCATTCAATGAACGCGACGATGAAAACCGCCGCGCCCAGCCATGAGGGATTGGCGCCTAGCCAGGAGGTGATGCTGTCGAGCCAAGCGCCCATGAATTTAGTTTCCTTGCTCGATGAGGATGTAGTCGCGTCCTTCGACTTGACCGCGTCTGACCGGGTTCCGTGTGCAGAACCTTGCATAAGCGGCGTCAACGAATCGGTACATCAGGTGTTCGTCGCGACCGGCAGGAATGCCGAGGCGCGTCGTCTGGATAATGCGTGGCGGCCGCTGACCGACGTCTTCGACAAACAGTTGCTCTTCATCGAAGCGCTTGGCGTCCCACATCGGCACTTTCAGGCCCAGCGCTTTGCACAGCAAGGTTTGCCCTGCGCACAGCCGCTCGGGCGGGCGCACGTTGCCACTGGCGTCAGGGTTGTTGAGCAGCATCTGGGCCAGGGCGTTTTCATCGGATACGGCATCGACCCACGGGTAGCCCGATTTGATCAACACGGCATTGCCCGGACCTTCGGCACTGAAGTTGATCGAGTCGCCGCCGCGGGCGTAATACATATAAATGTGCCCGCCCTCCAGAAACAGCGCCTTACGCTTCTCCGTGTAGCCGAGGGAAGAGTGGCTGCCCTTTTCAGAAACGTAATACGCTTCCGTCTCAATGATCCGCGCCGACAGCCACAAATCACCGACCTTGTGCCGTATGACCTTGCCGAGCAGGTCGCGGGCAAGCGTCTGCGCATCACGATGAAAGAAACTGTCCGGCAGCGCGCGGGCTGTTGGGGTGGGCGTAGAGTCGGGCATGGACAAAGGCGGTCAGTGAATGGACCGCGATCATATCAACATCGGCCTTAATTGGAGCTGAATGGGTGAGGGCAGGCTGAGGAATCAGTGCGGGCCAACGGCCGATGTGTAGGAGCGCGCTTGCCCGCGAAAAACAGTGCCAGCACCCAATCCGTCACTGGCTCGCCGCCAATGCCTGGGGGAGCAGGTACAGCCGACACATCTTCGCTACGCAGCATGCAGCCGACACATC
>NZ_JARVSX010000032.1:0-33816 GCF_030208975.1 Pseudomonas sp. ME-P-057 | reverse complement strand
GATTTATCAAGGCAGGACACGGACCTGTAGGAGCCGGCTTGCTGGCGAACGCGGTGGGTCAGGCGAAATGGATGACATCGGCAGATCGCATTCGCCGGGAACCGCGCTCCTACACCGGGTGTTGCGTTGGCTGATTTATCAAGGCAGGACACGGACCTGTATGGGCCGGCTTGCTGGCGGACGCGATGGATCAGGCGAAATGGATGACACAGGCAGATCGCGTTCGCGGGCAAGCGCGCTCCTACGCCGGGTGTTGCGTTGGCCGATTTATCAAGGCAGGACACGGTCCAAGGAGCCGGCTTGCTGGCGAAGGCGGTGGATCAGACGAAACGGATGACACCGGCAGATCGCATTCGCGGGCAAGCGCGCTCCTACACCGGGTGTGGCGTTGGCCGATTTATCAAGGCAGGACACGGACCTGTAGGAGCCGGCTTGCTGGCGAATGCGGCGGATCAGGCGAAATGAATGACACAGGCACATCGCGTTCGCCGGGAACCGTCAAAATTGATTCGGCAGGCGTAAAAGCGGGCGCAGAGCCAAGCGGTGCAGTGGGCGTGATGCTTTCCTGAGGAGAGAAACATGCGCCCACTGTAGGCCTGCGCCCTGTAGCGTTGTACTGAACCTGCGTTGAACCACCGTGTGCCGTTTAATCCACCGGTTCGGGGTACAGCGGCTTGGAACGCTGCATGATACTGGCGTAGTCGTAAACGTACTGACGGCCCGCGTGACTGGTCATGCGCAGGCGGTCGATCAGTTGTCGCTCTTTCTTGTTCAGGTATCTCAACCCCTGGTGGTCACTGGACTTGAGGCGATCACGTTCATGGGCGTCAGGGAAAGTGATGACGTTCGTCATGAAATATCTCCTTGTTTAAATCCGTGTCCCCGGCTCCGTATTCCGGGATTCACCGTTTATCGTGCGACAACGCACCTTACCCACAAAAAGTCGGACGCTACAACCCTGCAAATGATCAGTGGATCACAGGATCTGCGTGATCTCGAAGGATTGGCGGCTGCCGTTGACCACCACCTGCACCTCGTCCCCGTCGAGCTTGCCGAGCAGATTCTGGCCCAGAGGCGCGCGCGGGGTGATCACGGTAATCGACTGCTCCTCGACGCTGACTTTGAGCCCCGCCGCGTCTGGTGCAAGAAACAAAAGTTGCTGCGTACCGTTGTCTGCCTGAAGGGCGATAAGGTCGCCAGTCTGAATGCCACGCTGTTCGTCGAAAGGCTTCAGCACAAGCTGGCGACACAGGTTCAGTGACTGGCGAATTTCCTCCACCCGGCGCGCCTGACCCGCAGCCAGGTACGAGGCCTCCAGCCCGAGCGTGTCGTACTTGTTCTCGGCGATGTTCTCTTCGTGGGTCGCGGTTTCGTAAGCGGTCTGCGCGGCGCGTACGGCCACGTCGAGATCGACCTGCAGCCGTTCGACGATGCACTGCAGGACTGCTGACTTGTTCAGGGGCATGGGTTGACTCGACAAGGGGTTCTATCCGCAGAACTGATAAACGCTCGCGCGGCTTTTCTCGCTCGGAGCGGTCTGGTTTTGCTGCATCCAGAACTGGCACTTTGGCCCGTTGAAGCTGCGCTGGCGTTCCGCCTGTTCGGCCGCCTGCGCCTGACGGGCCTCGCTGTCGCGCAGCATCTGTTGGTACTGGTCGAACATCGGGTTGGCGCTCTCGGGCTTTGGCTTGGCCGACGGCGGGTTGGCCAACTGGGCGGCCGCGTCATTCAACGCTTGCGTCTGGCTGACGGGGAGAAGGGCGTAGATCAGCCAGAGGGTCAGTAGCACGGCCATGAACCCCAGCCAAATGCCAGCAGCAATCGACGCGATCAGCTTGAGCGGGCGCAGCGTGACGGACAATTCGCGGTGCTTGACGTACATGACAGACTCCAGACTTGTATGCAGGTGGCCAGCGGTGACGGCGATTGTCGCACGGCCGGGGCTGGTGGTTCTGCGTCCTGATGAAGGACAATCGGTTTTTTTGAACATCCTCAGGGAGCCCGGATGAAAGCCTCTTGGGATATTTTCTGCAGCGTTGTCGATAATTTCGGCGACGTCGGCGTGACCTTTCGCCTGGCCCGACAACTGGTCGCCGAGCACGACCTGAACGTGCGCCTCTGGATTGACGATCTGAATGCCTTTGCGCGGCTGCGTCCGGGCGCTGATCCTTTGGCCGACGAGCAAATCAGCGACGGCGTGACCGTTTGCGGCTGGCCCAGAGAATGGCGGCCCGTGGAGCTGCCTGAAGTGGTCGTCGAAGCCTTCGCCTGTCGCCTGCCAGCGGAATACATTCAGGCCATGGAGGCGTGTGAACATCGCCCGCTCTGGTTCAACCTCGAATACCTCAGCGCTGAAGACTGGGTATCGGGATGCCACGGTTTGCCGTCGATCCAGTCCTCGGGCGTGCGCAAATATTTCTTTTTCCCAGGCTTCACCGACAAGACCGGCGGGTTGCTTCGTGAGGCGGGGCTGATCGAGCAACGCCACGCCTTTGAGTCAGACCCTGCCGAACGAGGGGCCTTCCTTCAGCGCTTGAACATCCTGCCCCACACCGATGCGCGGCTGATCTCGCTGTTTGCCTACGAGCACGCCGGGCTTGGGAGCTGGCTGGACTGCCTGGCGCAGGCCGAGCGTCAGACCCACCTGCTGGTGCCCGAAGGACGCATCCTCGGCGATGTGCAACGATGGTTGGGAATGGAGGCATTGAGTGCCGGCTCGGTGCACGCGCGCAACAACCTGACGATTCAGGTGCTGCCCTTCGTGCGTCAGGAAGATTACGACCGGCTGCTCTGGTGCTGCGATTTCAACGTGGTGCGCGGGGAGGATTCCTTCGTCCGCGCACAGTGGGCCGGCCGCCCGCTGATCTGGCACATCTACGAGCAGGACGATGATGCGCACTGGGCCAAGCTGGACGCGTTTCTGGAGTTGTACCGGGTCGGACTTTCGGAGGGGGCTCAGCAAGCGCTGACTCAGGTCTGGCGCAACTGGAATGCTGGCGAGGACATGGCACAAGGCTGGATTGCGCTGGAGCGGCACGCCGCCGAATTGGCCGCGCATGCCCGCCGCTGGTGTCTGGAACAGGCCTTGCAGGAGGATCTGACGACTGCGCTGGTAAGGTTTTACCGAAATTGGATATGATACGCGGCCTTGTATTAAGCCCTGTACGAAAAGTGGCTTTTCGTACAGGGCTTAGAAAGAACTTTCATCCAAATTCGGATACTCGTAATGAAAACTGGTAAAGAGCTTAAACCCGGTACCGTGATCAAGCTGGAAAACGACCCTTGGCTGGTTCAGAAAGCTGAATTCACCAAGTCGGGCCGTAACAGCGCGATCATGAAGACCAAGCTGAAAAACCTGCTGACCGGCTACAAGACTGAAATCGTCTACAGCGCCGACGACAAGCTGGAAGACGTGATCCTGGACCGTAAGGAAGCCACGCTGTCTTTCATCAGCGGCGACACTTACACGTTCATGGACACCACTGACTACACCATGTACGAGCTGAACGCTGAAGACATCGAAGCCGTTCTGCCGTTCGTGGAAGAAGGCATGACCGACGTCTGCGAAGCGATCTTCTTCGAAGACCGTCTGGTATCCGTAGAGCTGCCGACCACCATCGTTCGTACCGTCGACTACACCGAAGGTTCGGCTCGTGGCGACACCTCGGGCAAAGTGATGAAGCCAGCCAAACTGGCCAACGGCACCGAGCTGCAGGTTGCTGACTTCATCGAAATCGGTGACAAGATCGAAATCGACACCCGCGAAGGCGGTTCCTACAAAGGCCGTGCGAAATAAGCACCGCTTTTGTAATGCCGGTGATGTGATGCCGGAACAGAAAAGCCCGACCCTCGAGTCGGGCTTTTTTGTGACTGCTGTCTGGACACTGTTCAGATGCTCGCGCCGCACTGAACAAACGCACGAAGTGCTTGTTACGTCAATCCTGCAGGAGCCGGCGTGCTGGCGAGCGCGGTGGGTCAGGCTGGGCGATGTCACGGCTGATCTTTTTCGCGGGCAAGCGCGCTCCTACAGTCGATCCAGGCCGCTTCAGAAATCTGCGGCATGTGGAAGCCAGCGGAAGGAATTCTGGGGTCTAAGGAATCCTGCGGCGAAACTAAACCTGCGGCCTGCGCGAAACCTGCTGCGAAACGAAGCCTGCGGCTTACGCGAAACTGTAGGAGCCGGCTTGCTGGCGAACGCGGTGTGTCAGGCTGGGCGATGTCACGGGCTGATATTTTTCGCGGGCAAGCGCGCTCCTACAGCGGACCCAGGCCGTCTCAAAATCTGCGGCATAAAGACACCTGCGGCGTAAGGAACCTGCGGTGTAACGAAACCTGCGGCCTACGCGAAACTGTAGGAGCCGGCTTGCTGGCGAACGCGGTGTGTCAGGCTGGGCGATGTCACGGCTGATATTTTTCGCGGGCAAGCGCGCTCCTGCAGTCGATCCAGGCCGCCTCAAAATCTGCGGCATAAAGACACCTGTGGCGTAAGGAATTTTGCGGTGTAAGGAATCCTGCGGCTTACGCGAATCTGTAGGAGCCGGCTTGCTGGCGAACGCGGAGGGTCAGGTTAGGCAATCTCACGGGCTGATATTTTTCGCGGGCAAGCGCGCTCCTACAGCAGATTCAGGCCGCCTCAAAAATCTGCGGCATAAAGAAACCTGCGGCCTATGCGAATCCGCTTTTACCAAGAGTCATAAGGAATGCCGAATTTGTCGATGTAGGCCTGCGATGCCTCATTGGGAGGGCGATAGTAAAGGCCGTTTGAATGGCCTTCATGAGGACCTTTCTCGACTATGCGACCTTGCACGCGGCTGACTTCAATCGCATCAATACAAACTCCCATGAGCCAGGTTTTAACAACACCACCGGGAGCGAGACCTACGACCAGATTCTTTCGGTAGTCCTCGATCCATACCTTGCTTGCATCGCAGTAGGTTTTCCCGCCTTCACGCATGGATCGTTGAATCTGCTCCGGAATATCAATGTAGGCTTCATAGGTCTTTGGCTCGGCCAACGACTGCCAACGTATGTAGATCAGCCTAGGAAGATCCGCTCGCCAAACGTGCTTACCTTTTCCGTCGCCCGGGTGTTTAGGCCAGCCTTTTGGATTCGCCCGGAGATGGGGTGGCGTCTGAATCCCCGCCACGCCACTCATGGCCCGTCTGAATAACCGACCTTTGATATCGACGACATTGGCTGTCTCAATCCAGACTTCCATGTAGTTGGGAGCAAAGAAGCCCAGTCGCCATGCCTCGTAAGGCAGCTCTACGCCATAGTCATTAGCGCTACTGCATCCGCTCAGAGTCAGGCCTAATAAGCATCCGAAAAAAACGTTGATGTTTTTTGATGCGCTTTTACCAAGAGTCATAAGGTATGCCGAACTTGTCGATGTAGGCCTGCGATGCCTCATTGGGAGGGCGATAGTAAAGGCCGTCTGAATGGCCTTCATGAGGACCGTTCTCGACTATGCGACCTTGCACGCGGCTGACTTCAATCGGGTCTAAACACGTTCCTCTTATCCAGGTTTTAGCAATGCCGCCCGGGGCGAGCCCGATTACCAGCAGCTCGCGGTGGTCGGTGATCCAAGTTTTGGCCGCTTTGCAGTATGTGTGCTCCTCTACTTTCACCATGGCATGGCGAGTTGTCGCAGGAATTTCAATGTAGGCTTCGTAGGTTTGTGGTTCTACCAACGATTGCCAACGGACATAGATCAAACGAGGCACATCAGCGCGCCATACATGCTTTCCTGCTCCGCTTCCAGGTCTCCTGGGCCAGCCTCTTGGAGTGCCGTTGAGGTTGGGAGGGGTCTGTACCGCCGCCACGCCACTCATTGCACGCCTAAATAATCGTCCTTTCACATCGACGACGTTTGCTGTCTCGATCCAGACTTCCATGTAGTTTGGGGCCAGAAAGCCCAATCGCCATGCGTCGTAAGGCAGCTCTACCCCGTAGTCATTAGCGCTACTGCATCCGCTCAGGATCAGGCTGAATACACATCCCATTAAGACGTTGATGTTTTTTGATGCGCCTTTACCAAGAGTCATAAGGGATGCCGAATTTGTCGATGTAGGCCCGTGACTCAGGTTCTAGCTCCAGGGCATAACGACCGTTTGTACGTCCCAAGTCGGGCCCTTTTTCAACGACCTTGCCTTGCACGCGACTGACTTCAATCGGGTCTAGGCACCCGCCTCTTATCCAGGTTTTAGCAATGCCGCCCGGAGCGAGCCCGATTACCAGCAGCTCGCGGTGATCGGTGATCCACTCTTTGGTTCCTCTGCAGTACGTTTTTTCTTTGATCTCCAACATTGCATGCCGAGCTGATTCCGGAATTTCAATGTAAGCCTCGTAGGTCTGTGGCTCGGCCAAAGACTGCCAGCGTACGTAGATCTGCCTTGGAACATCTGCTCGCCAGACGTGCTTACCTGCTCCGTCCCCTGGCCTTGTCGGCCAGCCTCTTGGATTACCTGTTAGATTCGGTGGAGTCTGTACCGCCGCCACGCCACTCATTGCACGCCTAAATAATCGTCCTTTCACATCGACGACGTTTGCTGTCTCGATCCAGACTTCCATGTAGTTTGGGGCCAGAAAGCCCAATCGCCATGCGTCATATGGCAGCTCTACCCCATAGTCATTAGCGCTGCTGCATCCGCTCAGGATCAGGCTGAATACGCATCCCATTAAGACGTTGATGTTTTTTGATGCGCCTTTACCAAGAGTCATAAGGGATGCCGAATTTGTCGATGTAGGCCCGTGACTCAGGTTCTAGCTCCAGGGCATAACGACCGTTTGTACGTCCCAAGTCGGGCCCTTTTTCAACGACCTTGCCTTGCACGCGACTGACTTCAATCGGGTCTAGGCACGCGCCTCTGATCCAGGTTTTAGCAATGCCGCCCGGAGCGAGCCCGATAACCAGTAGCTCGCGGTGATCGGTGATCCACTCTTTGGTTCCTCTGCAGTACGTTTTTTCTTTGATCTCCAACATTGCATGCCGAGCTGATTCCGGAATTTCAATGTAAGCCTCGTAGGTCTGTGGCTCGGCCAAAGACTGCCAGCGTACGTAGATCAGCCTAGGAACATCAGCTCGCCATACGTGCTTACCTTTTCCATCGCCCGTTCGTTTAGGCCAGCCTTTTGGATTCCCCCGGAGATTGGGTGGCGTCTGAATCCCCGCCACGCCACTCATGGCCCGTCTGAATAACCGCCCTTTAACATCGACGACATTGGCTGTCTCGATCCAGACTTCCATATAGTTTGGGGCCAGAAAACCCAGTCGCCATGCGTCGTAAGGTAGCTCTACGCCATAGTCATTAGCGCTACTGCATCCGCTCAGAGTCAGGCCCAATAGGCATCCAAGGAGCGCATTTAACCTACCGATTGCCATGAATAATCCGCTGGTAGTCATCGGTTGGCCGGTTGATGAACATTGGTGTGATGCTCGTTCTATTCCTTTCCTTCACCGCGTTCCAACTGGCGGAAAGGTGTATGT
Organism: Pseudomonas sp. ME-P-057; assembly: GCF_030208975.1. Taxonomy (NCBI): domain Bacteria; kingdom Pseudomonadati; phylum Pseudomonadota; class Gammaproteobacteria; order Pseudomonadales; family Pseudomonadaceae; genus Pseudomonas; species Pseudomonas sp. ME-P-057. The sequence continues at coordinate 26,330 of NZ_JARVSX010000032.1, read as the reverse complement.
AGCGACGCAGGAGTAACGCCTCTTCGTCGGTGCTGAGGCTTAACGCGGCTACATGCCCAAAGGCGTAGGCTTTCAGTTTCTCAGCGATCGCCTCCAGTTCTGACGGCAAAGCTAATGAAGCGATTTGCGGGATATCTTTAAAGGGCACGCTGTACCGTAATCCCAACTCACGCATCACCCTCAGATAAATCTTCGACAAATCTCCATCCACCTCGCGATCAAGAGTGGTGAGGACGTGAACCTGCTTGTATAGAGGGATTTGGTTTTCGCGCGTGCGCTCTTCGTCTTCGGAGCGGCAATGTATATCTACCTCAAGACCCTGATCGATCAAGCGTCTGACCAAAGGACCGACGCTTTGAATGGATTGTGAATAAGCAAGCGACTGTTGGCTGGGCGTGGTCTTTCGTTCTTGGCTAGTCGCTGGTTTCGCGACCAGCAGCCGCTCACGCATATGAGGTCGGTAGCCGCCTCCAATGTCTGAATGCGAGCCGGGCAGAACGATATCGTTCTCGGTGCGGATCAGGGCGAAGTTCAATCGATGCTCATCCCGCGCTACCAACTGCACCACTTTGCGTGCGGCACCCGTTGGAAGCCCCAGGTTGAGTCCGCCGTTGCGGTCGTTGCCGGGGCTGAAATCCAGCATGAACGGCGTGACGATGGCTGGCACGGTGTCAAAAAGACCAATGAAGTTCAGATGCACATCATGCTGGACACGCCAACCGAACCCTTTAACGAATATCGAGGCACTAGGAGGCAATGCTTTTGCAAGCAAGCTCTCGACGCCTTTGCGCATGTCATTGGCGAAATGACGAGCTGCAGCGGCACCTCGGCTGAAACCAAATACATCGATTTCAAGACGACAAATTATTGTTTCAGGATTGTTACTTTTAAAAAGCCGTAAGCGATTCAGAATCAATGGTGAGCTCTGTTCAACCCGCGCCAGTACTCCATTTTTTCCTCTCCCAGTTGCTTGACTCCAAAGATCGTCGTCTGCGCCGCTGACAGTTCCAATTCCTTCGATGTACACCGCTATTGATGCTTCATCAGCTGCTGAATCAATACGCTCGCCGGCTTGGTCCTTATACAAATCATAAAGCCGCGCCACATTCGAGGTGTCATTCCCAAAGCTGTTGTCCGGCGCACTCCCGTCAATCCCATAGCCAAACTCGGCACAGAACTTCTGAATCTCTTCGGCTTCATTTTCCAGCCCGACATCGCTCGCCATACAACCTGCAACCGTTTCGCTGTTGGCCTGGTTGTTACCGGTGCCATCAAAGAACACGCCGAGGCGCAGGGTGATGAGTTGCTCTTGCTCGACTTCTTCTTCCTCTTCTTCGAGGTCCTGCTCCATCCGCGCGTCGGCAGTAAGGCTTGCGTTGGGAGGCTTCGGCGTAGCTGCAGCGGTAGCCCCTTGCCGGTAACCAGCGGCGGAAAAAGGTCTGGCCGCTAATGCCGCCGGACTGTCCTCGTTCTCGTAGGTGGCACAGAACAGCGATGGTTCCAACCGGGCTTTGCACGGGCAACCGCTGACACTGTCCAAGGTGCCGGCCAGGCGAATGCCGTCACTGGTCATGTGGGAAATTCCGCCTCTGATCCGATACGTTTTGCCGTCGACACCGCACCTCACCGCGTCGCCCTCTCGCGACTGATCGAGGCCGTGCAACCCCATGCCAGAGGTTGCTTCCAAGACGAATCCGCCACAGCTGGTCTTGTCGTACAGTCGAATGTAATAACCGGTAGCCATCGATGCTCGTTCCCTGTTCAGGTGTCGCGTCCACGCGAAATGTTGGAGACGTGGGTGATCCCCGCGAACGCCTGATGGGCAGGTCGCGCATTTCAATCAACGGGGGTGTTATTCGGCGTTCGCGCTACCGGCGGCGGGCAGAAAGTCATCAGCCAACGGGACGCCCTGACGGGTTACGAACAATACGTGGTGCTGTGGCGTGTTGATGATGTCGTCGCCATTGCACAAGCGGCTTCCCACCAGTGCAACGTGGCTATTGCTGCGCCCTGCGCCTGTGATGATTTGAGCGGTGGAACCATCGGGATAAAGAACGCAATCTCCGCGATGCGCTACGCGCACTTGCTCGCCGTTCTCCAGGGTGCACGTAATCGTCGACTGCGTTTCTTGAACAATGCCGCCGTTGCGCGTCTGGCTGCCTTCAGTGGCAAGCCTGTAGATGCCAATCGGCGGATGTTCAAGGCAATACGCTTCGTTTTTGCGAATGATCGCCACAGCGTCTTCGTGAAATTCAGCAATTTGTTCAGAAGTGAAGGTGGGCGTATCGAGTGACTGAAGAAAGTCGCCTGTCACTTCATTGGTGTACATCGGAGCGAGTGAGGTAGTCATGCCCAGGTCCTGAGTCGTGATCATTCTGAGACGGCCGTATCAATCAATTCGGAGTGATTGAGCGGGTCGGGCAGAAATGATGATCAGGATCAAAGCCAGGAACCGAAGCGCAGTGCCTGTGATGACGTAGGAAGGAAATGGAAAACGCGTCGTCCATTTCTTGCAGAAGGTCTCTATTCGTACTCAGAAAAAAGCCGCTGACTCTTGGGATTCACATTGCCTGCGGAGCGTTTAATTTTCGGCCGTTTGATCAAACGCGCGAAGTGCTTATAGCGCCAATCCTGTAGGAGCCGGCTTGCTGGCGAACGCGGTGGGTCAGGCTGGGCGATGTCACGGCTGATATTTTTCGCGGGCAAGCGCGTTCCTACAGCAGGCCCAGGCCGCCGCAGGAATCTGCGGCATAAGGAAGCCTGCGGACGGAATTCTGCGGTTTAAGGAAGCCTGCGGGGAAACGAACCCTGCCGCCTACGCGAATCTGTAGGAGCCGGCTTGCTGGCGAACGCGCTGAGTCAGGTTAGGCGATGTCATGTGCTGATATTTTTCGCCAGCAAGCGCGCTCCTACAAGTAGGGACTACGGCAACGCTCAAGTTCTTTGGGTCAGATCAGGCCGGGCTGTCGCAGCAAATCGCCCATATTTTGCGACCATCTCAACGCAAAACGGGCCGACCATTGCGGGTCGACCCGTTTTTCACACCGCTGTTGCTTTACTTCAAATGCACCTTCAACTCCTGCGACGCCTGCAGCATCGCAGAGCGCACTTCCGGCACCTGGCTGACCACGTTCAACAGCCCGTAATCGTGGATCATGCCGTTGTAGCGAACCGCCGTAACCGGCACGCCGGCCTGGTCCAGCTTGCGAGCGTAAGCTTCGCCTTCGTCGCGCAGCACGTCGGCGCCGGCGGTTTGCACCAGAGCAGGCGGCAGGCCTTTAAGCTGGTCGGTCGTGGCCCGCAGCGGCGACGCATAGATTTCGGCGCGCTGCTTCGGATCGGTGGTGTAGTTGTCCCAGAACCACTTCATCATGTTGCGGGTGAGGAAGTGACCTTCGGCAAACTGGTCATACGAACCGGTATCGAAGTTGGCATCTGTCACCGGCCACAGCAGGACCTGATAACGGATCGCCGGAGTGCCCTTGTCTTTGGCCATCAAGCTGACAACGGCCGCCATGTTGCCGCCGACGCTGTTGCCCGCCACCGCCAGACGCTTGCCGTCGACGTTGATTTCCTTGCCGTGCTCGGCAACCCATTTCGTTGCCGCGTACGCCTGGTTGATCGCAACCGGATAGTGCGCTTCAGGCGATGGCGTGTAATTGACGAACACAGCCACTGCACCCGAGCCCTCTACCAGATCCCGAACCAGACGCTCGTGGGTCGGGTAGTCGCCGAGCACCCAGCCGCCGCCGTGGAAGTACATGAACACGGGCAACGTGCCCTTGACGCCTGCCGGACGAACAATCGTCAGGCTGATGTTCTGGCCATCGACCGTGATGGTCTTCTGGCTGACGTCGGCTTTGGGCAGGGTCAGCTTGACGCCAGCCTGCGCACCGGTCAGGACCGCCCGTGCATCCTTGGGCGAAAGCTGTTCAATCGGCTTGCCGCTTCCGGAGTTGAGTGCGTCCAGGAACGCCTGAGTGTTGTGCTCCACGCCGGTGTCGGTCGCTGCGAAAGCGTTGCCGACGGACAGAGCGAGAAGCGAGCCAGCCAGAATCTTGCCAAACGTGTTCATGTTCTTCTCCCGGTCGGTCTAGGCGTTAGACAGTGACGTGCAAGCGGACGTCGACGTTGCCACGTGTGGCGTTGGAGTACGGGCAGACCTGATGGGCCGCATCAACCAGCGCCTGGGCTTCTGCCTGATCAAGACCTGGCAGGCTGATGTGCAGATCGATGTCCAGACCGAAACCGCCGGGGATCTGGCCGATGCCGACATGCGCGGTAATCGACGCATCAGCAGGGACGGTTTTCTTGCTCTGACCGGCAACGAATTTCAGTGCGCCGATGAAGCAGGCCGAGTAGCCGGCAGCAAACAGCTGCTCAGGGTTGGTCGCTTCGCCGCCTGCGCCGCCCAATTCTTTCGGCGTTGCCAGTTTGACGTCGAGGATTTTATCGCTGGAAACAGCACGGCCATCACGGCCACCGGTTGCGGTTGCGACTGCAGTGTAGAGAGCTTGCATGGTAATTCCTCACTTGCTGATGGGTAGATGGCTTGGGTCTTGAATCTGGTTTGCCTGGCGCTAAATGTTTGTGCGCTAAGCAAGTGAGATGGAATGTACTGCGCTAATGTTTAGCGCGCAAGATAAATTTTTGAAATTTCTTCGCGTCGTGTTTTCAGGCTGTACGTCAGAGGCTTTCGAGCAGATTGCCGCGCAGTGCGAGCAGGTCTTTTTGCAGCGCCTTGAGTTGCTCGAGATTGATGCCGCTGGCCGCCAAAATGCAGTGCGGGATGCTCTGAGCTTTTGTGTGCAGCGCCTTGCCCTGGGCAGTCAGCGTCAGCAGGACGACGCGCTCGTCTTCCTTGCTGCGCGTCCGGCTGATCAGGCCCTCGGCCTCCAGCCGTTTGAGCAGCGGCGTCAGCGAGCCCGGGTCAGTCAGCAGGCGAGTGCTGACTTCTCCCACGGTCAGTCCGTCGCGCTCCCACAAAACCAGCATCGCCAGGTACTGCGGGTACGTGAGGTTCAGCTCCTGTAACAGGGGCTTGTAGACTTTGGTCATCATTAGCGATGTCGAATACAGGGCGAAACACAGCTGATTGTCGAGCAGCAATGTGTCGCAACTGCCAGCGCCAGCCTGGGTTGAGCTCTCGTTGGCGTTCATGGGTCGTTCCTCATTCAGTTCGTAATCGTCAGTAATTTAGTGCTCTGATGTTTATTGCACCAGATAATTTCGGTAATCGGTGGGCGGACGGTTGTCTATCGTCAACGGTCCTCTCGCAGGCTCACGCTCTGAAGGCTGCCAGTGGATATCTGCGTGGCGGATTTCCTCGGCGACGCTGACTGCGTAGCATGCGCGCAGAAATGGATGAGAGGATCGGACGTGATTGTCGATGTATTGCTGTACCTGCTGTTGGGCGCTGCCATGGGCACGTTGGGCGGATTGTTCGGCATTGGTGGCGGGCTGGTGGCCATCCCGGCGCTGGGGGTGCTGTTCGGGCTCGATCAGCAATTGGCGCAAGGCACGGCGCTGTTGATGGTATTGCCCAACGTGCTGTTGGCATTGTGGCGCTACAACCAGCGCAACCGGGTATCGGTGCGTCATGCGCTGATGCTCATCGTGCCGAGTTTTACGATGTCCTGGCTGACGTCACTCTGGGCTGTTCGGGTCGATCCGCAACTCATGCGCCTGGGGTTCGTGGCCTTTCTGGTCGTGCTGACCCTGTTCAACCTGATCCAGATGTTCTGGCGCAAAGGCACTGCCGGCGCCGAGCTGCGCCATGCCCGATGGCTGTGGTTGTTGGGGCTGGGCTCGGGCGTCACCGCCGGCTTGTTCGGCGTTGGCGGCGGGGTGATCGCCACGCCCATCCTGACCGGCATCTTCGGCGCGACCCAAGTAGCAGCGCAGGGCCTGGCACTGGCATTGGCGGCGCCGAGCACCACCATCACTTTGGCGACCTACGCCTTGCATGACCATGTGGACTGGCAGATGGGCATCCCGTTGGCCATGGGGGGTCTGGCGAGCATCAGTTGGGGCGTCGCTCTGGCGCACAGCTTGCCGGAGCGGGTATTGCGGTCGTTGTTCTGCGGCTTTCTGGTGATCTGCGCGATCATGCTGTGCTTCAAGCTCTGACTGGGCGTTGACCCTCGGCTAAAGCTTGAAGCCTTCGGCAATGTGGTCAGCCAGGCATTCAGTAATCGGCGAGGGATTGTTGGGGTTGCGCAGCAACACGATGCTCGCCGAGGGCAGTTGCGGCAGCCCATGCCCTTCGCCCAGCACTTCCAGGTCCGAGGTGATCAGGCTTTGCAGCTGCGCCGTCACCGCCAGCCCTGCGCTGACCACTGCCATGATCGCTGACAGGCTCGCACTGGTATACGCCACTCGGTACTCCCGACCGGACGCCTCCAGCGCGTTGGTCGCCCACTGTCGGCAAAAGCAGTCGGTGTTGAACATTGCCAACGGCATCGGCGTTTGCTCATGAGGGCAAAAGCCTGCGCCGACAGCCCAGACGAACCGCTCCTGACGCAGAATCTGACCAATTTCCTTGCCCGGCTCGCGGGTGACGATGCTGAGGTCGAGGTCCTGGCGTTGCAGCAGTTGAGAAGAAGACTCGCAATGCACCTCCACTTGCACCAGCGGATAGGCCTGGGCAAAGCGCTGCAGAATCCCCGGTAAAAAACGCATCACATAATCGTCGGGGGTGCCGATTTTCACCGTACCGACCATGTGCGGCTCGCGCAGCGTGTTGAATACCTCGCTGTGCAGTTTCAGGATCCTGCGCGCGTAACCCAGCAGCACCTGGCCTTCTGCGGTAAAGCTGACGGTGCGGCCGTCTTTGACAAACAAGGGCCGCCGCACCACATCCTCCTCCAGCCGTTTCATCTGCATGCTGACTGCCGACTGCGTGCGGTTAACCACCTCGCCAGCCTTGGTGTAGCCGCCTTCGTCTGCGATGGCGACGAAGGTGCGCAGCAGTTCGCTGTCGATGCTCGGGTAAGTGGTCATGCATCAATCTCCCAGATGCAGTGCATAAGAAACATTCGTTGGATTGATCTTAAGCCTGAAGCAACACTCTGCCTATCCCCACTTGGAGGGCAGGATGATGAAAAGCCAAAAAGGTTATGTGCTGGTGGTTAAACCCGTGTCGCGGCAGTTCGCGCCTGAACGCTGGTGGAAGGCAGCGGTGGAGCAGATTGCGCGTTGGTGGAAGCTGCACCGCGAGCGCGTCGAGTTGGCGACGCTAAGTGATGACGCACTGAAGGACATGGGCCTCAGCCGTGCAGATGTGTACGAGGAAATGGAGCGGCCGTTCTGGGACGACCCTATGAAGCGTTGAAAACCGAGGGAAGAAGGAGTCCGGTCGATGAGGCCCTGACAGAACCCCGGTGATCGGTTAGCGTTGGGCTCTGCCAAGGAGGTCGAGATGCCCGCCGAACCGCCGATTTACACGCAACTTTCCATCCAGCATGCGCGCCGTCTGGCGCTGGCGGCTCAGGGATTTGGCAGCCGCCAGCCACCTGCAACGATCAAGGCGGCGCACGTGACTCGGCTGATTGCACGGCTCGGCGTGCTGCAGATCGACTCGGTCAATGCGCTGGTGCGGTCGCACTATCTGCCGCTCTTTTCCCGGTTGGGCAACTACTCGCGCACCTTGCTTGATCAGGCGGCGTGGAGCCAGGGCCGGCAGCGCAAGCTGTTCGAGTACTGGGGCCACGAGGCGTCGCTGCTGCCGATCGAGTTGTACCCGCTGATGCGCTGGCGAATGCGCCGCGCCGCCCAGGGGGAAGGGATTTATCAGCACCTGGCGACATTTGGCCGTGAGCAAACGGCGACCATCGCCAGGGTGCTGCAGACCGTTCGCGAGCGGGGCGCGTTGGGCGCCGGCAGCATCAGCACCCGTCAGGAGCGAGCCGGGCCATGGTGGGACTGGAGTGCTGAAAAGCAGGCGCTGGAATGGTTATTCGCAGCGGGTGAAGTCACGGTCGCCGGCCGTCGCGGCTTCGAGCGGCTTTATGATTTGCCCGAGCGCGTGCTGCCGTCTGCGGTCATTCAGCATCCCGACATTGGCGAAGCCGACGCCCAGCGCGGCTTGCTGCTGCAGGCGGTCACGGCGCTGGGTGTTGGCACTGAAAAGGACGTGCGCGATTATTTCCGTCAGGACCCGGCTCCCGCCAGGCGTGGCTTGGCGGAGCTGGTGGAGGAGGGCGCAGTTCAGGTTGTTCAGGTGGAGGGCTGGAAGCGATCGGGTTACGCACTTGCGGGCGCGGCGGTGCCGCGCAAAGTCACTGCCAGCGCCTTGCTCTCGCCATTCGATTCGTTGATTTGGGAGCGGGCACGCACCGAGCGGCTGTTCGATTTCCATTACCGTCTGGAAATTTACACCCCTGCGCACAAGCGGGTTTATGGCTATTACGTGCTTCCATTTCTGTACAACGAGCGGATTGCCGCGCGTATCGATCTGCGTGCCGAACGAGCGGCGGGGCGGTTGGCGGTGCATGCGGTGCACGAAGAGCAACCTGGGCTAGATGACGAGGGCATGCACGCCCTTGCGCACCAGCTGCGGCAACTGGCCAACTGGCTAGGCCTGCCGCAGGTGCTGATCAATTGCCAGCGCGCCAGTGCGACACGCTTGCGAGGGGCCTTTGTCGCCAGCGGCTTCGATCATCTGTAAACGCATCTTGCAGTTGACGGCGCTTCTGCAGGAGCGCGTTTGCCCGCGAAAAATGTCAGCCGGTGACATCGCCGAACCTGACACGCCGCGTTCGCCAGCAAGCCGGCTCCTACAGGTCCGTGGATGCCGCAGATTTCTGAGGCGGCCTGGACCGACTGTAGGAGCGCGTTTGCCCGCGAAAATATCAGCCGGTGACATCGCCGAACCTGACACGCCGCGTTCGCCAGCAAGCCGGCTCCTACAGATTCGTGTAGGCAGCAGGTTTCCTTGTGCTGCGGATTTCTGAGGCGGCCAGGATCGATTGTAGGAGCGCGCTTGCCCGCGAAAAATCCTGCCCACCCCAAAGAGCTTCCCGGCTAAAGCCAGTCCCACAGAAGACAGCGCCACTAGTAGCACCGGCTAAAGCCAGTCTCACAGATGACCGCGCGCTTGTAGTGGGACCGGCTTTAGCCGGAAAGGGGCAATCTCGGCCAGCCGCAGCCCCGCTTATCGACGCACCTGCTTCAACGTTTCGGCAATCAAAAACGCCAGCTCCAGCGACTGATCCGCATTCATCCGTGGGTCGCAATGGGTGTGATAACGATCCGACAGGCCGTCTTCGGTAATCGGACGGGCGCCGCCGATGCACTCGGTGACGTTCTGACCGGTCATCTCGATGTGAATGCCGCCGGCATAGGTCCCTTCCGCCTGGTGCACCTGGAAGAAAGCTTTCACCTCGGCCAGGATCTGCGCAAAATCGCGGGTCTTGTAACCGCTGCTGGCCTTGATCGTGTTGCCGTGCATCGGGTCCGAGCTCCACAGCACCTTTTTGCCTTCGCGCTCGACCGCACGAATCAGCCCCGGCAAGTGATCCCCCACCTTGTTGGCGCCCATGCGCGCGATCAGGTTCAAACGCCCCGGATCGTTGTCCGGGTTGAGGATGTCGATGAGGCGAATCAGGTCGTCGGTATTCATGCTCGGGCCGACCTTGACGCCGATCGGGTTCTTCACCCCGCGCAGAAACTCCACATGGGCGCCGTCCAGCTGCCGCGTGCGGTCGCCGATCCACAGCATGTGCGCGGAACAGTCGTAGAAGTCGTTGGTCAGGCTGTCGCGGCGCACAAACGCTTCTTCAAAATTCAACAGAAGTGCTTCGTGGGCGGTGAAGAAACTGGTCTCACGCAGCTGCGGCGAGGTGTCCAGGCCGCACGCGCGCATGAACGCGAGGGTCTCGTCGATGCGGTCAGCGAGCTGGCTGTACTTGTCCGACAGAGCCGAGTTGGCGATGAAATCGAGGTTCCACTTGTGCACCTGATGCAGGTCGGCAAAACCGCCTTGAGCGAAGGCTCGCAGCAAATTGAGCGTTGCAGTGGACTGGTGATACGCCTGGAGCAGGCGGTCAGGGTCGGGCACACGGCTTTTTTCGTCGAAGCCGATGCCATTGACGATGTCGCCGCGGTAGGCGGGCAGCGTCACACCGTCTATGGTTTCGTCGTTGGAGGAGCGCGGTTTGGCGAATTGGCCGGCCATGCGCCCGACCTTCACCACAGGGCAGCCGGCAGCGAACGTCATGACGATCGCCATTTGCAGCAGCACTTTGAACGTGTCACGGATTTTCGCAGCCGAGAACTCGAAGAAGCTCTCGGCGCAGTCGCCGCCCTGCAGCAGGAATGCGCGGCCCTCGGTGACCTCGGCAAACTGCCTGCGCAGCTCGCGCGCCTCCCCGGCGAAGACCAGCGGGGGATAGCTGGCCAGCGTCTGCTCGACACGGCGCACGTGCTCGGCGTCAGGGTATTGCGGTTGCTGCTGGATGGGCAGGCTCCGCCAGCTGTCGGGGCTCCAGGGTTGGCTCATGGTGAACTCGAAGTCAGTGCGATCGGATAGGCATGGTAGCAGCTCATCCCGAGAATTTGCGTGACCTGCAGGGCGCGATTCGCCGACAATCCGCGCTTTCCCATGGGCACGAGAGCAGTAATGACCGAGGAACGCGTAGAGCACGTATTGGCCGAGGTTCACGACGACTTCGGGATGATCCGCGTACTCGAGGTGGCCGACTACCGCTTCCTCGAATTCGGCGACGCCATCGAACAAAGCTGCACGTTCACCGCCGATCCGGCTTGGCTCGAATACGACTACACCCGTGCGATGTTCATTGGTGCGCTCTGCCATCCGAGCCCTGAGAGCGCGTTGTTCCTGGGCCTTGGCGCGGGCACGTTGACCCAGGCCTGCTTGAAGTTTCTGCCCCTGGACGACGTCGAAGCCATCGAACTGCGCCCCGACGTGCCGCGTCTGGCCATGGAGTTCATGGGCCTTCAGGACGATCCGCGACTGTATGTGCGCATTGGCGATGCCCTCGAATTGCTGCCGAGCGCTGAAGACGCCGACCTTATCTTCGTCGATCTGTATACCGACACCGGCCCGGCGGTGGGCCACCTTGCATGGGGGTTTCTGGAGAAATGCCAGCAGCGCCTCAACCCAGGCGGCTGGCTGATCATCAACCAGTGGGCGTCAGACGACGGCAAACCTCTGGGTGCCGCGTTGCTGCGCGGGTTGTATCACCGGCATTACTGGGAACTGCCGGTGAAGGAGGGCAACGTCATTCTCATCGTCCCTGCCGACCTTGAGCAGACGCTGGACATTGAGGCCCTGACCCAGCGCGCCGAGAGCCTTGCGCCGCAGCTGGGCTATTCACTGTTGCCACTGATCAAAACACTGCGGCCCGCCACCTGATCGGCACGCTCGTCAGCAGCCCTTGAAGTGCGGCGGGCGTTTGTCCAGCAACGCCTGCAAGCCTTCCGTTGCGTCCTCGCTGTCGAGTACCCGCCGAACCAGTGCGGGCAGCGCCCTGGCCGCCACGGCTTCACCCTCCAGTACCGCCTGCCGCGCTGATTCGAGGGTTGAGAGAACGCCCAGCGGCGCGCGGTCAGCGATGTGTTGTGCCAGGCGCAACGCCGCGGGAAAGAGGTCTTCGGGCGCCAGCACTTCCTGCACCAGACCCATGCGGCACGCTTCGTGTGCGTCGAATTCGTCGCCGGTGAGCAGCCAGCGCATGGCGTTTCCCCAACCGGCGATCTGGTGCAATCGTAGGGTGGCCCCGGCAAAGGCAAAAATCCCGCGTTGCACCTCCAGATGGGCGAAGCGGGCGTTGCTGGCACAGACGTTGACATCGGCGGCGAGCATGAGCTCAATGCCCAGCGTCAGGCAGTAACCCTGGGCAGCCACAATCACCGGTTTGCTGACCCGCGGACCGATGCCCAGCCGCCAGGGGTCATACCCACCCGGTGGCAGCGTCCAGCCCTCCTTGAGGGAAGGGCCGGCTTCTGCGAGGTCGAGCCCACCCGTGAAATGCTCGCCATGTGCAAACACAACCGCCACGCGGGCCTGGTCGTTACGCTCGAAGTCACCGTAGGCCAGGCTTAACTCGTCAAGCATGTGGATGTCGAAGGCGTTGCGTTTGCTGGCGCGGTCCAGGCCAATCAGCATGATTGCGCCGCGCTGTTCCTTGCTGACGTGGCCTTGAGTCGAAGAGGTCATGTCGCTGTTTCCTGCAGATGAGGAGAAAGGAAGGGTGAGGTGTCGCACTGTGCGGGTGAATCGTTTAAGCTCTGTTCGCCATCGATACCGGGGCAGTTGAAAAGTAGACACTGTCGCAGCTTTGCGCAAAGCCTGTGACAGTTGGCCGCAAGGCGCTGTTTTGCGAAAAAAATCCTCACTTTTTTCAGTATTTCCGGTATAGTGCGCGCCGGCCTTTCATAGGGCCCTCGTCACGGTATGGGTTTGTGAAGCCATCTTCTCGAACCGGTTCGGTCACGAACCACCCATGACGATCCATTCATCAATACGTTTTCGCAAATCCCCGCCGACAAAGCAGCCAGGGTGACTCTAGGGTCTTACACGGCACGCGCAGCTTTGAAGCATGGGTCTTTGCGGATGCACTCAGAGGCAGACCCATGACCCAGGAAACCGGCGGCTTCGCCGCTCTTAACCTTCATCCGAATATTGTTGCAGCTGTAGTCGCTACCGGCTACGAAGAGCCTTCGGCCATTCAGCAGCAATCGATTCCAATCATTCTCGCCGGTCACGACATGATCGGCCAGGCGCAGACAGGTACCGGTAAAACCGCCGCCTTCGCTCTGCCTATCCTGAGCCGCATCGACCCGGCAAAACGCGAGCCGCAAGCGCTGATCCTCGCGCCGACTCGTGAACTGGCCCTGCAAGTGGCCACCGCGTTCGAAACCTACGCCAAGCAAATGCCGGGCGTTACCGTTGTGGCTGTCTACGGCGGCGCGCCGATGGGCCCACAGCTGAAAGCCATCCGCAACGGCGCTCAGATCGTCGTCGCCACCCCGGGTCGTCTGTGTGACCACCTGCGTCGTGACGAGAAAGTCCTGGCCACGGTGAATCACCTGGTGCTCGACGAAGCCGACGAAATGCTCAAGCTGGGCTTCATGGATGACCTCGAAGTCATCTTCAAGGCCATGCCGGAGACCCGTCAGACCGTACTGTTCTCGGCGACCCTGCCGCAGTCGATCCGCGCGATCGCCGAGCGTCACCTGAAAGACCCGAAGCACGTCAAGATCCAGAGCAAGACCCAGACCGTCACCGCGATCGAGCAGGCTCACCTGCTGGTTCACGCTGACCAGAAGACCTCTGCCGTGCTGAGCCTGCTGGAAGTCGAAGATTTCGACGCCCTGATCATGTTCGTCCGCACCAAGCAGGCGACTCTGGATCTGGCAAGCGCCCTCGAAGCCAAAGGCTACAAGGCTGCTGCACTGAACGGCGACATCGCCCAGAACCAGCGTGAACGCGTCATCGACTCGCTCAAGGATGGCCGTCTGGACATCGTTGTGGCCACCGACGTTGCTGCCCGTGGTCTGGACGTTCCGCGCATCACTCACGTGTTCAACGTTGATATGCCGTACGACCCGGAAGCCTACGTTCACCGTATCGGCCGTACTGGCCGTGCCGGTCGCGAAGGTCGCGCCCTGTTGCTGGTAACGCCGCGTGAGCGTCGCATGCTGCAGGTGATCGAGCGCATGACCGGTCAGAAAATCGCCGAAGTGCGTCTGCCGGACTCCCAGGCCGTTCTCGATGCCCGCATCAAGAAACTGACCAACAGCCTGTCGCCGCTGGTCGCCGATGCTGAAGCAAGCCACGGTGAACTGCTGGACCGCCTGACTGCTGATATCGGTTGCACACCGCGTGCCCTGGCCGCCGCTCTGCTGCGCAAGGCCACCAATGGTCAGGCGCTGACCCTGGGTGCTATCGAGAAAGAGCGTCCACTGGTGCCGAACAACGCGCCACGTGGTGATCGTCCCGAGCGTCCGGCAGGCGACCGTCCTGACCGTGGCGACCGCGAACGTCGTGCTCCGGTGCCCTTGGCCGAAGGCCGTGCTCGTTGCCGTACCGCGCTGGGTGCCCGTGATGGCATCGCTGCTAAAAACCTGCTGGGCGCCATCCTCAACGAAGGCGGTCTGGCTCGCGAAGCAATCGGTCGCATCCAGGTACGTGACAGCTTCAGCCTCGTCGAGCTGCCGGAAGACGGCCTTGAGCGCCTGCTGGCCAAGCTGAAAGACACCCGCGTCGCTGGCAAGCAGCTGAAACTGCGTCGCTATCGTGAGGACTGATCAACTCTCTTGAGTTTTTCGTCTGAATAAAAAATCCCCGACTGGTTCGGGGATTTTTTTTGTGTGGGATTTGAAGAAACCAATCGTGAGAGCGTCCGCTTGCATACCTTTGGAAAGTTGATCCCAAGCTTCGAAAGCTCGGTTTCTCTACAGAGTACTCCGACTGTGAAATGCAAGGTTCGTTTTGACTGTGCGCACCGTCACCAGAGTTGCGAGCGGTTTTAGCATTCAGGCTTCAAGCCCTATGAACAGCTGCAAATCAAGAGGCAGCGGCTGGCCCACAAGCGTCGACATTTTAATGATCTGTTCAGTCGAGAGCAGCCATTCGCCTGCTGCCATTTCATTGATGCTTTCAAGGCCCAGTATCGGAAGGATTCCCTGGATGAGGGATTCGTCGAGGTCCAGTTCAAATTTAAGCGAATCATCTTCGCTGCTGTCTGCTAGAAATCCGCTAATGCACGGGTACATGAATACTCCTACTTTTCAATTTTACGGCCTGGGTTTGAGGGTTTTGTCTGCTCACCTGTATGCGGATCGTATTCGCCCAAATGCTTACCCTGTTTGTCGTACATCTCAACCGTTCCGTGCTGAGCGTCCCATTCAAAGATTCTGCCTTTTCGGTCTTTCCATCGTTTGCGAATGCCGCCACCGCCCTGAACATTAGTTTTCGAAGGAGCCTTTGCTGCATCAGGAAACGCGGGAAGTCCCTTGGGTGGTAGGTGATACCCATGATCCCCATTAAACGGCCGCGCATACACCACATACATCGACCGCAACCCCGACTCAGCCGGGAACACGACGATGCAGTCCTCGGCAGTGACGTCTTCGCCCGGGAGGCCTTCGAGTTGGCTGTCGGTGTCGTTCGGGATCGGGTGGACGAGGATGGTGCCTAAACGGGCGTCGCTACCAACGGTTCGATTGCCCCGTATCGGCCCCGCCGGGGTGTCATGAGGACAGTGATGCCGTTGAGATGGGCTTCCATCGCGCTTTTGTCGGCATTCCAGCGGGCTTGCACTGTGCGGACCGAGTCGTCGCCCGACGCTTTGGAGTGAATGCCGTAGACCTGCAGCTCGCCCGCGTCGTCACGACGTAGCTGGAAGCGCACCCGTGTTGTCGCTTGGGTCATGCTGCGCAGTTCGTCGTCGGTGTAGAGCGTACCATCGCCCATCTTTGCCGGGAGCATCCCCAGAACGAAGAGGCTTGCAGGGCCGCCCGCTCCGCGAAGCAGCCAGGTATGGCTGCGTTGCATGATGCCGCCGCCAGCCATGCGCCCCAATGCCATGTCTGCGCCGAGTGCGGTGGCGATTGCTTCGGAAGCGGACGGCATAAGCATGGCGCCCGCCATCATGATCGCGCCGAAGTTGGAGGCGGGCTCTATCTCGGTTCCTGCGTCAGTGCTGCACCAATTGCCCGCGGCGCAGGACTTGGCGAAGACTTTGTCGGTCCGCTCCCTGGGAGCGGGCCAACGTTCAGGTATCGGGGTTTGCACCCGCTCGGGTTCCGGGGGCGGGTTCTGTCCGGCCCACGATGCGCCGCCATTGGGGAGCTTCGTACCCGCAAACAGCGAGTTGCCCCAGAAGGGATCTTTGTTGTCGCCCTGGAACATGACCCTGCTGCTGTCCGCAATTTGAGGCGGCGGAGGATGCAGGCGAGCCGACGAGCGGTCAACGGCAGGGCGGTTACTGGATGTTGCCGGATGGACAGGCTCTTGATGTGAGTAGGACCGGCTTTAGCCGGGAAGGCGGCAGTTGTCACTCCAGATAATTAAGGGTGCACGATCTGGCGCCTTCCCGGCTGAAGCCGGTCCCACATTAGTCCGCGTCGTCTGGGCTGGATCTGTCGTAAGAACTTGAACAGGTCGACTCTGTGCTTTTCCGGCTAAAGCCAGGCCCAGAGGGACGTGATCATTCATTCAACCAAACCGATAGATATCCATGCCCAGCGCGCCCATGGTGAAGCCTTGGTGTTCGATGCTGAACGGTCCGCCCGCCGCACGCGCGAAATACAGCGGCAACAGGTGTTCATCCGTCGGGTGGTTGCGCGCAGCGTGCGGTGCCTGGCTTCGATAGTCGTGCAACGCGTCCAGGTCGTCAGTTGCCAGCTTTTGCACCATCCAGTCGCGAAACGCCAACGCCCAGGGCTCGATGCTTTCGGGACCGGCGTGCCAGTCCAGTTCCCGCAGGTTGTGGGTGATGCTGCCGGAGCCGATCACCAGAACATCTTCCTCGCGCAGGTGTTTGAGCGCCTGCCCGACGCGTGTCTGCAAGGCAGGGCCCTGGCGAGCCGGTAACGAAACCTGCACCACCGGAATATCGGCGTGCGGGTACATCAGCGACAGCGGCACCCAGACGCCATGGTCGAACGGGCGTTGCGTGTCGATGCGCGCCTCAAGGCCCGCATGTGCCAGCAGTCCCACCACGCGCTGCGTCAGTTCCGGCAGGCCGCACGCCGGATACTGCACGGCAAAGAGCTCAGGCGGGAAGCCGCCGAAGTCATGCCAGGTCTCGGGCTGCGGGTTACCGTTGACCCGCAGCTCGGCAGTCTCCCAATGCGCCGACACGATGACGATGGCCCTGGGGCGTGGCAGGTTGGCGGACAGTCGTGCGAGTGCCGGACCGCTCTCACCCGGTTCGAGCGCGAGCATCGGCGAGCCATGGGAAATGAACAGACTAGGCAGCATTTGCAGTGACCTGAGCGTATAAGATGAGCAACATGATCGGGCAGGCCATCGATCAGAATCTAATATAAGTTTTCGTCCCTTTTGATCGGTATATCAGGAGTGTCTATGGAGCCTCGGTTTTGGCATGAGCGCTGGGCGATCAATCAGATCGGCTTCAATCAGGCGTCAGTGAATTCGCATCTATTGCGCCTGTGGACAGAGCTCACCATTGATCCGGGGGCGCGGGTGCTGGTGCCACTGTGTGGCAAAAGCATCGACATGGTCTGGCTGGCCAACCAGGATTTTCATGTGGTCGGCGTCGAATTGTCCGAAATCGCCGTGGCCGGGTTCTTCAGTGAAAACGGCCTGCAGGCGCAAATTGAGACCCGGGGCGCCTTCAAGGTCTATCGCGCGCAAGGGTTTGAGATCTGGTGCGCTGACTTCTTTGCCCTCGGTGCCGAGGACATCGGCGACTGCACCGCGTTTTACGATCGCGCCGCCTTGATCGCGCTGCCCCCCGATCTGCGCTGGCGTTACATCAAGCAGCTCAATCATCTGCTGTCCGAAGACGCCTGTGGGTTGCTGATCACGCTGGATTACGATCAGTCACTGATCGCCGGGCCACCTTTCGCGGTCGACGAGGACGAGGTCATGCAGCTGCTGTCGCCGGACTGGCGGGTCAAACGCGTTGCGGATCTGGACGTGCTGGAGCAGGGCGCCAAGTTCAGGCAGGCCGGCGCCACGTCTCTGATGGAATATGCATACCGGCTGTATCGGCGTTAAAGGCGGGATGGGCTTGGAGCGCCACCAAGCCCAACTGCACGGCGATTTTTTTGGGCAAAAAAAGGGCGACTTGTCAGTCGCCCTTCTTCGCTGCCCGGTGTGATCAACCGCGGCGGCGAAGCGCCTCAATGCGCTCTTCCAGCGGCGGGTGGCTCATGAAGAGACCGGCCAGGCCGTGCTTCAAGCCACCGTTGATACCAAAGGCGGTCATGCTTTCCGGCATCTGCACCGGGACGCCCTGCTCCGAGCGCAGGCGCTGCAGTGCGCTGATCATCGCGCCAGTGCCGGCGAGGCGGGCACCGGCATCGTCGGCGCGGTATTCACGCTTGCGCGAGAACCACATGACGATGGCGCTGGCCAGGAAACCCAGCACGATTTCAGCGAAGATGGTCGCGATGTAGAACGCGATACCGCGGCCTTCTTCGTTCTTGAAAATCACCTTGTCGACGAAGTTGCCGATGATCCGCGCGAAGAACATCACGAAGGTGTTGACCACACCCTGGACCAGCGCCAGCGTCACCATGTCGCCGTTGGCAACGTGACCGATTTCGTGGGCCAGCACCGCTTTCACCTCATCGGGCGAAAACCGTTCCAGCAGGCCCTGGCTGACGGCAACCAGCGCGTCGTTTTTATTCCAGCCGGTCGCGAAAGCGTTGGCCTCGTAAGCCGGAAAAATACCCACTTCCGGCATTTTGATCCCGGCATCGCGAGACAGCTGTTCTACAGTCTGCAGCAGCCATTGTTCGTGGCGGGTGCGGGGTTGAGTGATGATTTCGGTGCCCGTGCTCATTTTCGCCATCCACTTGGAGATGAAAAGCGAGAACAGCGAACCGGCGAACCCGAACACGGCGCAGAAAATCAGCAGCTGATTGAGGTTCAGATCAACCCCGTTGGCCGCCATAAACCCGTTGAAGCCAAAAAGGCTCAGGGTAATGCTGGCAATCAGCACGACCGCAAGGTTAGTGGCCAAAAACAGCAAAATGCGCATCATGGTTAAGAGTGTCTCCTCGGAAGAATATGTATCGTACTGCGGGGGTATATAAGGTGATGCGGAGGCGTATTCAACCGGGCGACTATTTCAAACTGTGTCGCCTGGCTGTGGCGCAGCGGTAAAGGCCGTCAGCGAGAGGGCAGGTGAAGGCGATGGGTTGCACAACCGCAGGGCCGGCTTGCTGGCGAATCCGGTGTGTCAGGCGACATCGTTGCCACTGATAATCGGGTTCGCCAGCAAGCCGGCTCCTACAGCAAGCAGGATTACTGCTTGTACGATTTCAGGAAATTGCCGATCCGGCCAATGGCCTGTTCCAGGTCATCCACACGCGGCAGCGTCACCACGCGGAAATGGTCCGGCCATGGCCAGTTGAATGCCGTGCCTTGAACGATCAGCAGTTTTTCCGAGAGCAACAGGTCCAGCGCGAATTTCTCGTCGTTGTGAATCGGGCACACCTTCGGGTCGATCCGCGGAAAGGCATACAGCGCGCCCATGGGCTTGACGCAGCTGACGCCAGGAATATCGTTCAGCAGTTCCCAGGTCCGATTGCGTTGCTCCAGCAAACGGCCTTGCGGCAGGATCAGGTCATTGATGCTTTGATAGCCGCCCAGCGCTGTCTGGATCGCATGCTGGCTCGGCACGTTGGCGCACAGGCGCATGTTTGCCAGGATGTCGATGCCTTCAATGTAGCTTTGCGCATTGTGCTTGGGCCCGGAAATGGCGATCCAGCCGGAGCGGAAGCCCGCCACGCGATACGATTTCGACAGACCGTTGAAGGTCAGGCACAGCAGGTCCGGTGCCAGCGAGGCGGTGCAGATGTGCACGGCGTCGTCGTACAGAATCTTGTCGTAGATCTCGTCGGAAAAGACCACCAGATTGTGCTGACGGGCGAGTTCCAGCATGCCCAGCAGTACTTCGCGGGAATATACGGCGCCGGTCGGGTTATTGGGGTTGATGATCACCATGGCTTTGGTGTTCGGCGTGATCTTGGCCTTGATGTCGGCCAGATCCGGCCACCAGTTGGCCTGCTCGTCACACAGATAATGCACAGGGTTGCCGCCCGACAGTGCCACGGCCGCAGTCCACAGCGGATAATCCGGGGCCGGCACCAACACTTCGTCGCCGTTATTGAGCAGGGCCTGCATCGACATCACGATGAGTTCGGACACGCCGTTGCCCAGGTAGATGTCTTCGATGCCGACGCCTTCGACTTCCTTCTGCTGGTAGTACTGCATCACCGCCTTGCGCGCACTGAACAGACCCTTGGAGTCACTGTAGCCCTGGGCTGTTGGCAGGTTGCGGATGACGTCCTGCAGGATTTCCTCAGGCGCCTCGAAACCAAAAGGCGCCGGGTTGCCGATGTTCAGCTTGAGGATGCGATGGCCTTCCTCTTCCAGGCGCTTGGCGTGCTTGAGCACCGGCCCGCGAATGTCGTAGCAGACGTTGGCGAGCTTGTTCGATTTGCTGAACTGCATGGTGATGGGTCCCGATAAGAGACGGCCTGCTGTATGAAAAAGCGCAGACCGTTGAGCATGACGCCAGCAAAATGGATTTGTACGCGACAAACGCGGGTGACAGACTGGCGCCCAACGAAGGCGCAATCATACGTGCCACCCGATCCGTGGAAAAGACGCAGATCGGGCTTTTTCAATTGTGGAGGTTGACCCGTGGAAAAGCTGGATAAAACCCTTGAAGAATGGAAAGCCATGCTTGATCCGGAGCAGTACAACGTCTGCCGGCTCAAGGGAACGGAGCGCCCCTTCAGCGGCAAATACAACGAGACCAAGACCGACGGCATCTACCATTGCATCTGCTGCAACGAGCCGCTGTTCGATTCCACCACCAAGTTCGACTCGGGCTGCGGCTGGCCGAGCTTTTACGCGCCGCTTGCAGGCAGTGCGGTGGTCGAAGTGCGCGACGTCAGTCACGGCATGATCCGCACTGAAGTTGTCTGCAGTAAATGTGATGCTCACCTCGGTCATGTATTCCCCGATGGACCGCCACCGACTGGTCTGCGCTACTGCATCAATTCTGTGTGCCTTGATCTGGTGCCGCGAAGCGCCTGATGCCGGCTTATCACAGGCAATAATGGGATGGCGCGCCGGAGAACGGCGCGCTAGCTTGGCGGTTTACGACTCTGAGGCATCGCCATGAACGACAGTCTGCTCAACATTCCGGTGCAAACGATCAAGGGCGAGCAGAAGACGCTCGCCGACTTTGGCGGCAGGGCGGTGCTGGTGGTGAATACCGCCAGCAAGTGCGGGTTCACGCCGCAATACAAGGGCCTTGAGGCGTTGTGGCAAGGTTACAAGGACCGCGGGCTCGTGGTGCTGGGCTTCCCGTGCAATCAGTTTGGCAAGCAGGAGCCGGGCAATGAAGGCGCAATTTCCGACTTCTGTGAACTGAACTACGGTGTGACCTTTCCGCTGTTCAAGAAGATCGACGTCAACGGCAGCCAGGCCCACCCGTTGTTCGTGCAGCTCAAAAAGCGCGCCCCGGGTCTGCTGGGGTCCCAGGGCATCAAGTGGAACTTCACCAAATTCCTGGTGGGACGTGACGGCAAGCTGGTGAAACGCTACGCCCCTTTGACCAAGCCCGAAGACATTGAAGCCGACATCGAGGCGCTGTTGAAGGAATCATCGGGCAGTTGACCGCCCCTTAGTGTGGCAGCCCTTAGTGTGACAGCCTCTTGGTAGATAGGCCCCTTTATTGGGGCTGCTCAACGGGGATCCACTGGTCCAGCAGTGCCACCAATTCTTCGCGTCGAAACGGCTTGGCCAGGTAGTCGCTCATGCCAGCGGCCTTGCAATGCTCACGTTCTTCCGGCATCGCGTTGGCCGTCAGCGCGATGATTGGCAGAGCGGACCATCGCTCGTTCTTTCTGATCTGCCGCGTGGCGTCGTACCCGTTCATGACCGGCATGTTGCAATCCATCAACACCAGGTCAAAGTGATCCTGCTCAAGTTGCTGCAGGGCCTCGGCACCGTTGCTGCTGACCACAACATCGCACCCCAGCTTGCTGAGCATGCCTCTGGCTACCAGTTGATTCACCGGGTTGTCTTCCACCAGCAGGATGTGCGCGCGATGTGCGGGCAGCGCCATGCCTTGCTCGGGGCTGGTGTTGGGCTGGCCTTCGATTCGGAGGATCCGCGCCAGGCTTTGATAAAGCACGGCGCGCGGCAGAGGCCGCGCCTGTTGCTGCAACGGGGCCAACGCCTCGACTTGATCGGCAGGCATGAAATTGCCGTATGCCGTCACCAGCAACACCGGCACGCGACTGGCGTCGCGTATGTCTACCAGGCACTCGGGGCAATCAGTGATGAGCAGGTCGGCGTCTGCGTCGGGCGCAGCGCCCGTTTCCAGCTGCTGGCAGGCGACACCCCAATGCGGGAGCAATCGGCCAAGCATCTCCAGCAACCCGCTGTTGGCGTTGCTGGCCACCAGCACCTTGCCCTTCAGCGGTGCCCACTGCACCGGTGGAGTGTGCGCCGGCAAGGGCAGGTCGACGCAAAAGCGGCTGCCAACGCCCAGGTTCGACTCGATGCTCAATTGACCATTCATCGCATCGGTCAGGTTATGCGTCAGGGTCAGCCCCAGGCCGGTCCCGCCGTACTGCCGAGTGATCGCAGCTTCGGCCTGGGTGAATGGCTGAAAGATCTTCGCTTGCGCGTCCTGAGCGATGCCGATGCCGGTGTCGCACACCTCGATGCGCACCCTGTCGCCGTAATGCGCGAGGCGTACATCGACCCGGCCGGCCCGGGTGAATTTCAGCGCATTGGACAACAGGTTGCTGACGATCTGACGCACCCGGGTCGGATCGCCCAGCACCGAAGCCGGGAAGTGCGGATCGATCAGGCAGGTCAGTTCGACGTTTGGCGCTGCGTTCTGCGACAGCAGGCTGGCGGTGTCTTCAAGCAACGCGGCGAGGTCGAACGGGATGCGCTCTAGCTCGACCTGGCCGGCATCGAATTTGGACAGGTCCAGAATGTCGTTGAGCAGTTCAACCAGCACCTTGCCCGAATCATGAGCGATAGACAGTTGCTGGCGCTGTTCGGCGCTGAGCGGACCGTCGAGAGACAATGCAAGCATCCCCAGCAGGCCATTCAGTGGCGTGCGAATTTCATGGCTCATGTTCGCCAGAAAGGCAGACCTTGCATGGGCCATGTCCAGGGCCGTGCTGCGCGCGACCTGCAATTCTTCATTGGACTGGCTGAGCCGGGCGTTGATGGATTCGAGTTGCTGGGTGCGGGCAGAGACGATGTCCTCCAGTTCGTTGAGGTGGTCATTGAGCTGCTTTTCAGCCTCCTGCCGCCGGGCGAACTCGCTGGCCACCGTCTCGAACTGCCGATTGGTGACCGCTACCAGCACGCCGATTTCATCATTTTCGTGGCCGGGCGGGCAGGGCATTGCCTCTTGATTCAGGCTTCGCGGGTCCCGCACAGAGAGCGCGCGGATCATCCCGGTCAGCGGTTTGGTCAAGGTGAAGTAGAACAGCGCCAGCAGCAGGCCGGCCAGCACCAGACTGCGCACGAATCCATTGATGAGGGTAATGACGGCGCGCTGCAGGAAATGACTGCCAAACGCGAACGTGTCGATGTCCAGATGCAGCGTGCCGATCGACTCGTCGGGCATGTGATCCAGGCGCAATACATCGTCGAACTGCCGGCTCTTGCCGAACAGAAAGTCGCTGACCATTCGGTAAGGGCTCTGTGCCAAGGGGCGCGTTACGCTGGCGAGAAGGACATGGTTGTTGTCGGCCAGGCGTGCGCCCACCACGGCGGGGGAGTGCAGCAGGCCCAGGGTCAGCTCTTGCGCGAGTTCGGCGTCCAGGTTGTAGGCGATACGCGAGGCGGGGTTGTGGCTGATTTGCAGCAGGGAGCGAATTTCACGATCGATGGAGGCGTCTTCGCTGGCATAATCGATCGCGATTTGAAACAGACTGAGCAGCGTGCCCAATACAAAGCCGATCAGCACAGTCAAACGGGCCTGTTTGAAAGACAGCCGGTGGGTGATCGGAATATCCATAAGGGCGCTGTTACTTCTTGTGTCCGTCGCCGAGCTAGCATAGCTGATCGCGGGCGGGCGTTAACCCGTTAAATCAAGGAGAAACCGTGGATTCTCGATTGAACGCATTTCTTGAGCGCGCCGAATCGGTACTGGCGCGGCTCGAACCCTTGCTGCCTGCCGTGCGGCAGCCCGTGGACTGGGAGACCACCCTGGCGGCGCGCTGGGTGCGCGAGGGTCGTGTCGGATACCTGATGCCACTCGACGTCACCCTGGTCATGCGCCTGTCCGACCTCATCGGCGTCGACCGTCAGCGTGAGCAACTGGGCCGCAATACACAGCAGTTCATCGACGGATTACCCGCCAACCATGCGCTGTTGTGGGGCTCTCGCGGTACAGGCAAGTCATCGCTGGTTCGCGCCCTGCTGGCCGAGCATGCCAGAGCGGGTCTGCGCCTGATCGAGATCGAGCGTGATCATCTGGGCGACCTGCCGCGCGTGGTCGAGCAACTGCAAAAGCTGCCGCAGCGCTTCGTGTTGTTCTGTGATGACCTGTCGTTTGAATCGGGCGAAGGCGATTACCGCGTGCTCAAAAGCGTGCTCGACGGTTCGCTGGAGCAGGCGCCGGACAACGTTTTGCTGTACGCCACCTCCAACCGCCGCCACCTGGTGCCCGAGAAGGAGAGCGACAACGCTCACTGGCAGCGCGGTGATGACGGCGAGATTCACCCCAGCGAGGCGGTGGAAGACAAGATCGCGCTGTCGGACCGCTTTGGCCTGTGGCTGTCGTTTTATCCCTTCACTCAAGAACACTTTCTGGATGTCGTCGAGCACTGGGTCGGCGAGCTGGCCACCAAGGCCGGGCTGCAATGGCAGCGCGACGAAGCGCTCGACATCGAGGCCGTGCGCTGGGCAACCGGCCGTGGCAATCGCAACGGACGTTGCGCGTATCAGTTCGCCCGTTATTGGGTTGGTTTGAAAATGCTGGAGCAACACCCATGATCGATTTGAATACCGCAGGCGAGGGCCTTGATGGCTACCGCCTGCTCGCGGCACAGCTG
This sequence comes from Pseudomonas sp. ME-P-057, assembly GCF_030208975.1. Classification (NCBI taxonomy): domain Bacteria; kingdom Pseudomonadati; phylum Pseudomonadota; class Gammaproteobacteria; order Pseudomonadales; family Pseudomonadaceae; genus Pseudomonas; species Pseudomonas sp. ME-P-057. The sequence continues at coordinate 1,559 of NZ_JARVSX010000032.1, read as the reverse complement.
GAATCCCTTCTGGCGGATGAGCGTGACTTCATTGCGAATGCTGCGCAGTTTTCGGCATTCCTTTATACCCAGCTCGATGATCTGAACTGGGCAGGCTTCTACCTCAATCGCAGTGAAGAGCTGGTGCTGGGCCCGTTTCAAGGGCAGATCGCCTGCGTGCGCATTCCCTTTGGTAAAGGCGTCTGTGGCACTGCTGCGCAAAGTCGCGAAACCCAGCGCGTGGTCGATGTCCATGAGTTTCCCGGACACATCGCCTGCGACAGCGCCTCCAACAGCGAGCTGGTGGTGCCGTTGGTCAAAGAGGGGCGGCTGATTGGCGTTCTGGATCTGGACAGCCCGAGCGTTGGGCGTTTCAGCGAGGAGGATCAGGCGGGGGTTGAGAGGCTGGCGGCTATCTTCTTGAAATATACCGATTGCTGAACTGAGGCCTGACGCACCGCACTGGGCGGTGCGTCAGGCCCGAGCCATCAGTCGTAGATGGCTTTCTTTTTCCATTCAGCGTCGGCTTCCACCACCCGCAGCCCTTCGGTCAGCTCGTTATTGTCGTCTTCGGTCGGGGCGATGGTGTCCAGCACCATCGAATTGGCGCGTGCCAGCTGCCGTTCCATGGCCTGCAGGTGGGTTTTCCACGGCGCCGGCTCTGGCTGATTCTTCAAATACTGAACACCGCGCTCGAAGGCGAGTCGGGCCTGGCCGGGCTGTTCCTGATTCAGGGCGTGCTGCCCAAGATTATTGAAGAACTCGATGTGCAACAGCACCAGCATATTGCGGATCTCGCGAATCCAGTGCTTGGCCTCGGCGGTCTGCAGAAAGCCATCGTGGGCCGCGCGAGTGACTTGGCCATGCATGGCTTCTAAAAGGAAGCGCACATCCTTGGCCTTGGCCTCGGTCTGGATCGGGCTGGCCGGGTTGCTGATGGTGATGGCATCACCCTGAGCCACGAGCGCTTCGAGTTCGGTCTTGCGTTCTTCAAGGTTCGGGTTGTTTCTTCGCTCCAGCGCGATCAGGCGCTTGACTACGTTGAGCTCCAGCCTGACCAACAGCAACTTCAGCGCCGGCGTCATCAGCTGACCCGGGAAGGTTTCGGACAGCTCGCTACAGCGTCGCAGTCGGTCATTAAGCTCGACCAGGCTGCGCGCGCGCTCGACCTTTTTGCCCTCTGCGACATGGTTCAAATAGCCGACAGCGATGAGGAGCACGATGCCTGCTACGACGAACAGGGTGATAATGAGTGGAGTCACCGCACAAGCCTCAATCAAGTCAATTTGCGCGAGTGTAGTGGCAATCCACTATCGCGGGAAGATGGTCCTGTCGGTCCGCTTGATATAAGCCGCGGTGCCTGACACGTGTGTATCGGCCGTCCATGAGCTAAATAAAGGGCGAAGTCATTGATTTGAATAAATTTTCACTGGGGGGTTGACGACCCCTATATCCATCCATAGAATGCGCGCCACTTGCAGCGTAAAGCACACAGCCAAGCGTAGCAGGTAGTGAATGATGTAGCGTGTCCCCTTCGTCTAGTGGCCTAGGACACCGCCCTTTCACGGCGGTAACAGGGG
>NZ_JARVSX010000009.1:0-34797 GCF_030208975.1 Pseudomonas sp. ME-P-057 | reverse complement strand
TACTTTTGGTTGGTCCGGCTCCCGGCTTTTTAAAAGTAACTCGCCGAAGGCGAAATGCTCTGCCGTTAGGCAGAGCCGCTCTTGATCTTCGGATTACCAGCGAAACGCAACCGTACCCATCACCGTCCGCTCTTCGCCCCAATAACACCGACCCGCGTTATTGCAGCCGCTCACAAACTCCTTGTCGAACAGGTTCTTCGCGTTCACATCCACCGACCAATGTTTGTCGATGTCATACCCCACCAACGCGTCCACCAGCGTCACATCGCCCGTCTTCAACTTCCCGTACAGACTCGGCGCCGTATACGCGAACGTATTGTCGAAATAACGCACCCCGCCGCCTACGTGGAAACCGCTCAACGGACCGTCGAGGAAGCGATACGTCGCCCACGTGCTCGCCTGATTGCGCGGCACACCCGTCAACTGATGATCCTTGAACAACGACCCCGCCGTGTCCTTGGTCACGCGCGCATCGGTGTACGTATAAGAAGCCGTCCAACTGAGGTTCTTCGTCACATCACTGTTCACCTCAAGCTCAACGCCCTTCGACTCGGTCTTGCCGACCTGGCGGCTGAAACCGGTGCTGTCCGGCACCACATCGTCGGTTTTGGTGAGATTGAACACCGCCGCGCTGAAGGTCGTGTTCCAGCCCTTGGGCTCATACTTCAGGCCCATCTCGTACTGCTCGCTCTTGATCGGATCGAACAGCCCCCCGGTCGGGGTCGACGATTGCTGCGCCGGGGTAAACGCCGTGGAATAACTGACGTATGGCGACAAGCCGTTGTCGAACTGATACATCAGCCCGGTTTGCCAGCTGAACTCGTTGTCCCATCCGTCCAGATCGGTACCGGCCACGGCGGCGCTGCCTGCACGCCGAGCGCTGGCGCGGTTACGGTATTCACTGTGAACCCAGTCCTGACGCCCGCCGGCCAGGAAAATCCAGTTGTCGTACTTGCTTTGCAGTTGCGCGTAGGTGCCGTACATGTGCTGATCGAGTTGCGAGTTCTGCACGTACTGCGTGGTGTTCGGCGTCACCGGCGAAAATACCGGATTGAAGACGTTGTAGGTCCCGCCAAGCCCGGCATCCCAGTCCTGATTGAACGAGGTGCGATCGTAGCTCGCGCCCAGCAGTACGGTGTTCTCCAGCGCCCCGGAGGTGAAGTTGCCTTCGAACTGGTTGTCCACCGAATAGGTGATCGACTTGTTGTCGCGGTCGTAGGCCGTGCTGCTCAGCGTGGTGCCGAAACCGCGGTTGTTCAGGTTGTTTGGCCAGGTCTCGTGACGGTCCAGACGCGACTGCATGTAGCGCGAGTTCTGGCGGAACTGCCACGTGTCGTTGAGCTGGTGCTTGAACTCGTACCCCAGGGTCCAGGTTTCGCGCTCGAAGTCATCCCAGTTCGGGTTGCCGTTGAACTGATCCTTGCCGATCTTGCCGTTGGGATTGTTCAACAGCGTGCCCGCCGCCGGATAGCCGAGCAGCAGTTTGGTGCGGTCGCGCTGGTAGGAGGAAAGCAGTGTCAGCGCGGTGTCTTCGTCGAAGTTGAAGGTCATCGACGGCGCGATGTAGATACGGTCGTCCGGCACCGAGTCGACCTGGGTGTCGGCGTTGCGACCGAGCATGACGACGCGGCCCAGAATACGGTTGTCGTCGGTCAGCGGGCCGGACACGTCGAGGGACAGCTGTCGGCGGTTGTTGCTGCCGTAACTGAATTTCGCTTCGCCCTGCGCAGTTTCGGTAGGCCGTTTGCTGACCAGGTTGACCAGCCCGCCTGGCGCGTTTTCGCCGTACAGGATCGAGCTCGGGCCACGGAACACTTCGGTGCGCTCCAGGCCATAGGGTTCGGTGGTGGTGTCGTAACGATTGCCCTGCAGACGCAAGCCGTCCTTGAGCAGGCCATAGCCATAATCGGTGGCGTTGTAGCCGCGAATGAAGAACAGATCACCGGCCAGGGCGTCGCCGACCGCAAACGGCGGTGCGAAGATGCCGGGGACGTAACCGAGGATGTCGGTCAGGGTTTGCGAGCCCTGATCCTGGATGCGCTGGCGAGTCACCACCGACACCGAGCGTGGGGTTTCCGACAGTGGCGTGCTGGTCTTGGTGCCAGCGGTGCTGTTTTTCACTTGATAGCCCACGGTTTCCTGCCCTTCGGGCGCTTCACCGGTGACCATCGAATTCTGCAGTTCGATGGTGGCGCCCTGTGCGTTGGCCGGCGCTTCTGCGGCCCAGGCCGAGCCGTGGCAGGCGACTGTTGCGACCAGCGCTGCCAAGGCGTTCACCTTGAAAAGACCCTTATTGTTGCTCGCCATCCGAACTCCCCCTCCCTTGAATTTACACGGGGCCACGCCCCAAAGTTTGACTGCATGTGTCAAAAAAGCGTGAAAATGTAACAAAGAACGGTTCTCATTACCATTATTATTCTTGGCTTTTGGCGAATGGCCATCCCTGGCCTCGCTGTTGTATCGCGGGCGTTACAGCGTGATCAGGGGTGCTGCACAGCAGCGTGAACGGCGGCGGCGAAGATGTCGGCGATTTGATCGATCTGCGCAGCCGTGACAATCAAGGGCGGCAGGAAGCGGATGACCGAGGAGTGACGCCCGCCCACTTCGATGATCAACCCGCGCTGCAGGCATTCGCGCTGCACCTTCGACGCCAGCGCGCCGCTATGGGGAAAGTGGCCCAGTGCGTCGGGACGGCCATCGAGGTCGACCATTTCCACCCCCAGCATCAGGCCCATGCCGCGCACATCGCCCATCTGCGGGCAGTCTCTCTGCAGCGAACGCAGGTGGCCGATCAGCCGCTCGCCCATGGCAGCAGCGTGCAGGTCCAGCTGCTGTTCGCGGACGATGCGCAATGTGGTGGAGCCGGCGACCATGGCTAACTGATTACCACGGAAGGTGCCGGCGTGGGAGCCCGGTTTCCACACGTCCAGCGACTTGTTGTAGACCACCACCGCCATCGGCTGACTGCCACCGATGGCCTTGGACAGCACCAGCACATCCGGCACGATGCCCGCGTGTTCAAAGGCAAACGGTTTGCCGGTGCGACCCACGCCGCACTGGATTTCGTCGAGAATCAGTGGCACGCCGGCGTCACGGGTGATGCGTCGGATTTCGCGCAGCCAGTGGGCTGACGTGGGCACGACACCGCCCTCCCCCTGCACGGTTTCCAGAATCATCCCCGCTGGCGGAAGCACACCGCTTTCCGGGTCGGTGAGCTGGTTCTCGATGTAGTGCAGACCGATGCGTTCGGCTGCTTCACCACCGACCCCGAACGGGCAGCGGTAGTCGTAGGGAAACGGCAAAAACTGCGCGCCACCGCCCATGCCGTCCAGATAGGTCTTTGGCGCGAGATTGCCCATCAGCGCCAGCGCGCCCTGGGTCATGCCGTGATAAGCGCCGTGGTACGCCATCAAATTGCTGCGTCCGGTGGCGGTGCGGACCAGTTTCAGCGCCGCTTCTACGGCATCGGTCCCGGCCGGGCCGCAGAACTGAATGCGCGCGTCTTTGGCAAATTCAGCCGGCAACAACGCGAACAACTCGTTGATGAAATCGTCCTTGGCTTCGGTCATCAGGTCCAGGGTGTGCAGCGGACGCTGGCCGTCGAGGGTGTCGCGCATCGCCTGAATCACTTCGGGGTGATTGTGCCCCAAGGCCAGCGTACCGGCCCCCGCCAGACAGTCGATGAACCAGCGCCCTTCGCTGTCCTGCACGTGAATGCCTTGAGCGCGCTTGAGTTCCAGGGGGATGCGCCGCGGATAGCTGCGTGCGTTGGATTCCACGGCCGCCTGGCGTTCCAGCCGCGCGGTCGGGGCGAACCGGTAATCGGCGTTGGCCAGCCCATGCTCGGGGCTGTTCGACAGTGACTCGCTGGCGCGCGCGGCGATCGGCGTCACGTTGTATTGGCTATGCATGTTCGTGCTCCTGGAAATCGTGTGAATGAGGGCGTTCGCTGACCTGCACGAGGGCCTCGGCAAGCTGGGTGATGAACTGCTGATCACGGACGATCGAAAGATGGTCGGCGTCGATCCAGGCGGAAACCTGCAAGCGAACGCCCATGCCCTGCTCCAGAAGAGCCGGTGCGTTATCGTTATTTTCCGGCGAGCGCTCGGCCCACCAGGCGTACACCGGCACGCTGAGGGCGTGGATCTTGTGGCACTGATTGGCCAGTTGGCGCATGTGCCGTTCGACGCCGAGCAACTGTTGCCAGTGGGCGTCGGCTTCCAGGCCCCCGTCATCAGCGTCGAGCGCCGAGGTTTCAGGAGCGAGGCTGTCCGGCATCGCGGGACGCGGCTGACCGGCGCCCGGCACGTAGCCGTCGATCAGGCCGACGAACGCCACGCGCTTGCCGAGACGGGTCAGCAAACGGGCCATCTCAAGCACCATCGTCCCGCCCATCGACCAGCCGATCAGTCGGTACGTGCCGGACGGCTGCTGTTCGAGCAGGGCCTTGACGTAGTCGCGGGCCATTTGTTCGATGGAGGAGTCACGCCACTCGCCGTCCAGTACCTGTCGGTTTTGCACGCCCCAAACGTCCCACTGCGCAGACAAACGGCGAGCCAGTGCGTAGTAACCGACCAGCGTGCCACTGACCGGGTGGACGCAGAACACCGCCGGTTTATCGCTGGCACCGCTGCTCAGGCGAAGCAACGGGTTCGGCGTGCCTTCGCGGCTGATGCCTTGACCACGGCTGCCCGCGTTGCCGACACCTTCGCCACTGGCAGCATGGCTTTGCGTCGTAGCTGGTTGTGCAGCAGGCAGGCTGTCCAGCAGCGCGATCAAGACCTGGTGATACGCCCCTTGCAGCCGCTCGATGGTCTGGCGCTGGTAACGCTGACCGCTGAAGCGGAACGTCAGCCCCAGCTGCCCGGCGAAGACCTGGCCGTTTATTTCCAGCTCGCGGTTGAGCGGCGTCGCAGGGTCTACCAGCGTGCCGGCCGAGACCTTCGAAGGGGTAAAGCGTCCATCCCCCAGGTCCTGATCGAACTGCCCCAGGTAGTTGAAGACCACCTTGGGCTCGGGCAGCGCGGCCAGGGCCTTGCGTGCCGAGTCGCTGCCCAGATAGCGCAACAGACCGAAGCCGACGCCCTTGTCCGGCAAGCCACGCAGGCTGTCACGCACGCCGACGAGGGTCTGGCGGATGTCGTTTGCAGCACGCACCCGCAACGGGAACAGGCTGGTGAACCAGCCCACGGTACGGCCGACGTCCAGACCGTCAACCAACGCTTCGCGGCCGTGACCTTCCAGCGCGATGAGGTTGTCATTCTGGCCAGTCCAGCCCTTCAGGGCGTCGGCCAGCACCGCCAGCAGGATTTCATCGGTACGCGCCCCCAGTGCCGCCGGGGCCTCACGCAACAGCCGACGGGTCAGCCCCGTGTCCAGCAGCAGTTCACACTGCGCAAGGTCCTGTTGCGGGGCGCGCCCTTCGGGGTGGTCGACAGGCCAGACCGACGCGACCGTACCGACCTGATCCAGCCAAAGCCCGACTTGCGCCTGCCGTTCGGCGCCCTGCGCAGCGTCGACCAGATGCCTGGCCCAGCGTTGGTAGCTGCTGGACTTCGGCCCGAGGTCCACCGCGTTGCCAGCCGCCAATTGCGTGTAAGCCCGGGCAAGGTCCTCCAGCAACACGCGCCACGACACGCCATCGACGACGAGGTGATGGGCAACCAGCAACAGCTTTTGCCCCTGCGGCGTGTGCGCCAGCACCACGCGCAACAGCGGACCGTCATGCAGATCAAGGCTGCGCTGGGCCTGTTCGCAGAGCGCGGTCATGGCGTGGTCGTCGGCGACGTCCCGCAGCCAGAGGCCGTCAGCGGCAGGTGTCTGGCGGTGCGTCTGCTGCCAGCGCCCGTCCTGGGCGTGGAAGCTCAAGTTCAGCGCGTCGTGGTGAGTCAGCAGCGCCTGCACGGCCTGGCGCATCAGTTCGCCTTCCAGCGGCCGCCGCACATCCAGCAGCAACGCCTGATTGAAGTGCGCGCGGTTGGCCATCGGCTGTTCAAAGAAGTGCGCCTGAATCGGCGTCAACGGCACGGGTCCGCTGGGCGTTTCCTCGGTCAACGGGATGGCGCTGGCGTCGATGGCGGTCAGGCGCAGGGCCAGGTCCATGAGCCGTGGATGACTGAACACGTCTTTGGGCAGCAGCTTGAGCCCGACCTGGCGCAGACGGGTGATCACGGCCAGTGACTGAATGGAGTCGCCGCCGAGCTCAAAGAAGCTGTCGCGTCGACCGGGTTGCTCCACCCCAAGCAATTGCTGCCAGACCTTCGCCAGCTGCACTTCGCGCTCGCCCTGGGGCGCTTCGAAAGCCTGCGTGCTCAGTTGCGGATCGGGCAGCGCGTTGCGATCGAGCTTACCGTTGGGCAACTGCGGCAAGCGTTCCATGACGATGATATGCGCGGGCACCATGTATTCCGGCAGCGTGGTTTTCAGCTGTTGCTTGAGGCTGTCCTCCGCAAGGCCGTAGCCGCCTACATATCCCAGCAAGACCTTGCCGCTCGCGCCGTCACGCACGATGACCAGTGCCTCGCGCACGCCGTCGCAGCCTTTCAACGCCGCTTCGATTTCACCGGCTTCGATGCGGAAACCCCGAATCTTGATTTGGTGATCGATTCGGCCGAGGTATTCCAGCAGCCCTTCGCTGTTGAGGCGCACGCGGTCGCCGCTGCGGTAGATGCGCTCGCCCGCCCGGAACGGGTGCGGCAGGAAGCGCTCGGCAGTGGCGCCCGGACGGTCCAGATAACCCCTTGCGACAGCGCCACCCAGGTACAACTCACCCGCGATGCCCTGCGGCAACGGGTTCAAATCCGCGTCCATCACGTAGCCTTGGCGATCACCCACCAGATCACCAATCGGCGCATAGGCGGTGGTGAAGTCAGCGGTTTCGGCCGACGCCAGCCACAGCGTCGGCGTGACCACCGTTTCCGTCGGGCCGTAACCGTTGATGATCCACAGCGGCTGCAGATTACGAATCACGTCATGCAGCATCTCGCGGCTGAAGGCTTCGCCGGCGAAGCAGTAGGTTTTCACCCCCGGCCCCTTGCCCTGCACGCCGGCCCAGTCCGACAACTGGCGCAGGTAGCTCGGCGGGAACGAGGCCACGGTGATGCCTTCACGGATCAAGGTGTCGTAGGTCTGCTCGACACTCCACAGTTCCTGATCGCGCAGCACCACGCGGGCGCCGTAACACAGCGGCATCATCCAGCCTTCGTGGGCGCCGTCGAAGCTGATCGACAGGAAATGAAATTTGCGGTCCTCGGGTGTGAAGCGGTAACGCTCGCCGATGGTCTGGATGTGCATCGAGATGTCGGCGTGGGCGATGGCCGCGCCCTTGGGCTTGCCGGTCGAACCCGAGGTGTAAATCAGGTAAGCCAGTTGCTGGGGGTGAATCACCACGTCGGGCGCCGTGACCGGTTCAGATGAACAATCCAGCGTGTCCAGATTGAGCAACGGCACGTCGCCCACCGGCACGCGATCCAGTGCCGCGTCGTGACTGATCAGCAGTTTCACGCCACCGTCTTCGAGCATGTAGCGCAGGCGCTCGGTCGGGTAGTCCGGGTCCATCGGAATGTAGGCGCCGCCGGATTTGAGCACGGCGAAGAATGCCACCCACAGGTCGATCCCCCGCTCCGTGGCAATCGCCACGCGCACTTCGGTGCCGATTCCGTGGGTGCGCAAGGCGTGGGCCAACTGATTGGCGCGGCGGTCAAACTCGGCGAAGGTCAGGCGCTGTTCGCCATGGACCAGCGCGATGGCTCGGGGACGAATGCGCGCCTGCTCGGCAATCAGCTCGTGAATCGGGCGGTTCACATACGGCGAGAACGGCGGCGTGTTCCATTGATCCAGAGCCGCCAGATCGCTTTCGCCGAGCAACGGCAGATCGCCGATGGCCGTCTGCGGGCGGGCGCAAATCCCTCGCAGCAGGGTGATCCATTGCTCATGCAGCCTCGCCACGGTAGCCGCGTCGAACAGGTCAGTCGCGTAGTCGAGGTAGCCGCTGATACGGCCGTCGCCGTGTTCGAAGGTCCCCAGGACCAGGTCGAATTGAGTGCCCTTGATGTCCCACTGGCGAGCCTCGCAGCGCAAGCCGTCGAACTGCAACAACGACATGTCCGGCTGCTGCTGGTGGTTGTAGCTGACCTGGAACAGCGGGTTGACGCTGAGGCTGCGCGCCGGTTGTAACGCTTCCACCAGTTGTTCGAACGGCAGGTCCTGATGGGCATGCGCACCGAGCAGGTTGTCTTTGACCTGGGCCAGCAAACCGGTAAACGGCTGCTCCCCGCTGACCTGCGCACGCAACACCAGGGTATTGACGAAGAAGCCGATCAGGCGCTGCGTCTGCACCTCGGCACGCCCGGCCACCGGCACACCAATGCGCAGATCGCGCTGGCCGCTGAGGCGATAGAGCAGCGTATCGAATGAGGCCAGAAACACCATGAACAGCGTGGCGTCGTGAGTCCGCGCCGTCTCTCGCACCGCCTCTGCCAAATCCTGAGGAAGGACGAACGCATGGCGCCCGCCTTTGCCGTCGCGTTCAGCGGGACGCGAACGGTCCGCCGGCAATTCCAGCACTGGCTGCTCATCACCCAGCGCCTCGCGCCACCAGTTCAACTGGCGCTCACGCTCTGCGCCGCTCAAGTGCTCGCGCTGCCAGGCGGCGTAGTCGGCGTACTGCACACTTATCTTCGCAAGCTGCAGCTGCGCCAGTTGCACGTCGCTGCCTTGGGCGAACCGGCGATACAGCGCGGCGAAGTCTTCGAGCATGACCTGCACCGACCAGCCGTCGGAGATGATGTGGTGCATGCACAGCAGCAGGCGCCACTCCTCTTCGTCGAGCCGCGCCACGGCCACACGCCACGGCGCGCGCTCGGCGTCCAGATCGAACGGCTGATTCATGAAGCCCTGCGCCAGCGCCTCGAACGCCTGCTGCGGATCAGCCTCGTTGCGCAAATCATGGCGCACGACAGGCACATGGCTGACCGGCAAAATCCGTTGCTGTGGCAGCGCATTTCCGCGCTGCGTCGCCGCCGGGCGGAAGCAGGTGCGCAGGGTTTCGTGACGGGCGGCCAGCGCATCGAAGGTCTGCTGCAGGGCATCGAGCATCAGCGCGCCGCGCAGCTCAAGCACGCACGGCAGGTTGTACGCGACGCTGTCCGGTTCCAGTTGCGCGAGGAACCACAGCCGCTGCTGGGCGAACGACTGCGGGGCGAATTCCCGGTCGATACGCGGACGCAGCGTCGGCATCGACGTGGCGACGGCCCGGGTACTCAGGTACCGCGCTAGATCCGCCAGCTGTGGCGCATCGAACAACGCACGCAGCGGCATCTCCAGTTGCAGGTCACGGCGAACCTGCGCCACCAGTTGGATGCCCAGCAACGAGTGCCCGCCGAGGGCAAAGAAATTGTCCTGACGGCCGACCTGGGGGACGCCGAGCAGGTCTTGCCAGAGCAACGCCAGTTGCGCTTCGACTCCAGGCAGCGGGGCTTCAAAAGCCCGCTGCTGAATGTGTGGGTCTGGCAAGGCCTTGCGGTCGAGCTTGCCGTTGGCCGACAGCGGCAGGCTGTCCAGGGTCACGAAATGCGCCGGCACCATGTAGTCCGGCAGGCGCTGTTTCAACTGCTCGCGCAGGTGTTCTTCGTCGAGTTCATCAGCGACGAGGTAGCCGACCAGCTGCATGCCGGTGGCCAGCTCGCGAGCGATCACCACGGCTTCACGGACGGCCGGGTGATCGAGCAGCGCTGATTCGATTTCGCCGATTTCAACGCGCAGCCCGCGCAACTTGATCTGGTGATCGAGACGGCCGAGGTATTCCACCACGCCGTCGGCACGCCAACGCGCCAGGTCGCCGGTGCGGTACAGGCGCTCGCCGCTGCCAAAGGGGCTGGCGACGAAACGCTCGGCAGTGAGACCGGGACGCAGGTGGTAGCCGCGCGCGAGGCCAGCGCCGCCGATGTACAGCTCACCCGGGACGCCGATGGGTTGCGGGTTGAGGCGGCTGTCGAGAATGTGAATCTGCAAATTGCTGATTGGGGCGCCAATGGGCACCGACGCGCCCGGCTCGTCGCGGCAGGTCCAGTGGGTGACGTCGATGGCCGCTTCGGTTGGGCCGTACAGATTAAACAGCCCGGCATTCGGCAGGCGCTGCAGGGTCTCGCGCGCCAGATCGGCGGGCAAGGCTTCGCCACTGCAGACGATGCGCTTGAGCGAGGCGCAGCCGCTGAGATCGTCCTGCGCCATGAAGGCAGCAAGCATCGACGGGACGAAATGCAGCGTGGTGATCTGTTGCTGTTCGATCAGGGCTTTCAACACCCGCGGATCGCGATGATCCCCCGGCTGAGCAACCACCAGACGTGCGCCCACCATCAGCGGCCAGAAGAACTCCCAGACCGAGACGTCGAAACTGAACGGCGTTTTTTGCAGCACCGCGTCGGAGCCATCAAGGCGGTAAGCCTCCTGCATCCACGCCAACCGGTTGAACAGCGCGGCGTGGGTGTTGCCGGCGCCTTTCGGTTTGCCGGTCGAGCCCGAGGTGTAAATCATGTAGGCCAGTTGCTCGGGGTGTAGCTCGACCTTCGGCGCGGTGAGCGGATAATCCGCCAGCGCCAGATGATCGAGATTGAGCACTCGCAGGCCTCCAACAGCCGGCAGATCGTGGATGACGGCATCGTGGCTCAGCAACAAGCCAACCCCGGCATCTTCCAGCATGTAGCGCAAACGATCGGCAGGGTATTCCGGATCAAGCGGCACGTAGGCAGCGCCAGCTTTGAGCACGCCATACAGCGCTACCACCATCTCAACAGAGCGCAACGCCGCAACGCCGACCAGCGATTCCCGGCCCACGCCCTGCTCTCGCAGGCGGTGGGCCAGTTGATTGGCCCGCTGGTCCAGCTCCCGATAACTCAGGACCTCATCGCCAAAGCGCAAAGCCTCCCGCTCGGGATGAAGCTGTGCCAGGCGCTCGAAATGACGGTGGACGAACGGCTCCGACTCAGCCCAGTTCCGCGCTGAGTCATTGACCGCTGCCAACTGCGCGCGATCTTCAGTGTCCAGCAGCTCGACGTCGCCAATCGCAACGTCCGGCGCTGCCAGCAATTGGGCCAGCAGCTGCTTAAAGCGCGCATGAAGGCGCTCGATGCTGGCGTGGTCGAACAGATCCGTGGCGTAAGTCCACGACCCGCCCAGCGTGCGGTCGGCGTCTTCATGTGTGTTAAGCGCCAGGTCGAACTGGCTGCTGCCGTCATTCAGCGGCAGCACCTCGGCGTCTAAACCGGGCAGACCGCCGAGCGCATCGAAGTCACGCTGCTGGTGGTCGTATGCCACCTGGAACAACGGGTTGTGACTCAGGCAGCGTTCGGGTTGCAGTGCCTCGACCAGTTGCTCGAATGGCAAGTCCTGATGGGCCTGGGCATCCAGCGAGCAGGCCGTGCTCTGCTCCAGTACCTGGCGGTAGCTGAGGCCGGGCGACAGGTTGGCGCGCAGCACTTGTGTGCTGACGAAGAAACCGATCAGCCCCTCGACTTCGAGCCGGGAGCGGCCGGCAATCGGCACGCCAACGCGCACATCGTTCTGCCCGCTCAGGCGGTGCAGCAACACCTGATACGCCGACAGCATCACCATGAACGGCGTGACGCCCTGCTCCCTGGCAAAGCCTCGCAAACGGTGGCTCAGCGCGGAGCTGAAGGTGAACATCAGGCGGTCGCCGCGATAGCTTTGCTGCGCTGGCCGTGGGCGGTCAGTCGGCAGCTCCAGCACCGGGTGTTGGTCGCCCAGTTGCTCGCGCCAGTAGGCCAATTGCCGCTCGCCCTCGCCTGCCGCCAGCCAGTCACGCTGCCACACGGCAAAGTCTGTGTACTGCACCGGCAATGGCGCGAGCTGCGGCGTGCGGTTTTCCGCGGCTGCGCGATACAGCTCGCTGAACTCCTGCAGCAGCACGCGCACCGACCAACCGTCAGAAATCATGTGGTGCAGGCACAGCAGCAGCCTTTGCTCATCCGCGGAAACGCGCACCAACGCCACGCGCCAGACCGGGCTGCACGACAGATCGAAGGGCCGCCGAACGAAGACCTGAGCCAACGTATTGAACGCCGCATCGCTGTCCGCCTCATGTCGAATGTCCAACCGCTCGATGGCGACCCTTGCAGCCGGTTCGACCTGTTGCATCGGCACGCCTTCGACCGCCAGGAAGCGCGTGCGCAACACCTGATGCCGCGCAGCCAGCCCGTCGAAAGCCGCTTGCAGGGCCGCCTCGTTCAGCTCGCCCCGCAAGCGCACCGCGCCGGGCAGGTTGTAGGTATGGCCGCCGGGTTGCAGTTGATCGAGGAACCACAGACGCTGCTGGGAGAAGGACTGCACGGCGCGGTCCTGGTGCCGTGGGACAAGTTCAAGCTGGGCGGCGGGTTGCTCGGCCGGGGTCAGCTGCGCGATGCGCTGGGCGAAATCGCTGAGGCGCGGCGCATCGAACAGCGCACGCAACGGCACGCTCAGTTGATGCTCGTGACGCAGCCGGGAAATCAACTGCATGGCCAGCAACGAATGACCGCCGAGTTCGAAGAAGTGATCGTTGCGGCCCACGGCGTCGATGTCCAGCAGTGGTTGCCACAGCGCGGCGAGTTGCTGTTCAAGCTCGTTTTGCGGCGCCTGATAGTCGCTGGAGATCACGTGAGGATCGGGCAGCGCGTTGCGGTCGAGCTTGCCGTTGGGCAACTGCGGCAAGCGTTCCATGACCACGATGTGCGCGGGGACCATGTATTCCGGCAAGGTGTTTTTCAGCTGTTGCTTGAGGCTGTCCTCCGCCAGACCGTTGCCGCCTACATACCCCAGCAAGACCTTGCCGCTTACGCCATCGCGCACGATGACCAGCGCCTCGCGCACGCCGTCGCAGCCTTTCAACGCCGCTTCGATTTCACCGGCTTCGATGCGGAAACCTCGAATCTTGATCTGGTGGTCGATACGGCCCAGATATTCCAGCAGCCCTTTGCTGTTCAGTCGTACCCGGTCGCCGCTGCGGTAAATGCGCTCGCCGGCGCGGAACGGGTGCGGCAGGAAGCGCTCGGCAGTGGCGCCCGGACGGTCCAGATAACCCCGCGCCACTGCGCCACCCAGGTACAACTCACCCGCGATGCCCTGCGGCAACGGGTTCAAATCCGCGTCCATCACATAACCCTGACGATCACCCACCAGATCCCCAATCGGCGCATAGGCGGTGGTGAAGTCGGCAGTTTCGGCGGAGGCCAGCCACAAGGTCGGCGTGACCACGGTTTCGGTCGGGCCGTAACCGTTGATGATCCACAGCGGCTGCAAATTACGAATCACGTCGTGCAGCATCTCTCGGCTGAAGGCTTCGCCGGCGAAGCAGTAGGTTTCCACTCCCGGCCCCATGCATTGCACGCCCGCCCAGTCAGACAACTGACGCAGGTAGCTCGGCGGGAACGACGCCACGGTGATGCCTTCGCGAATCAGCGTGTCGTAGGTCTGCTCGACGCTCCACAGTTCCTGATCGCGCAGCACCACGCGGGCGCCGTAACACAGCGGCATCATCCAGCCTTCGTGGGCGCCGTCGAAGCTGATCGACAGGAAATGGAATTTGCGGTCCTCGGGCGTGAAGCGGTAACGCTCGCCGATGGTCTGGATGTGCATCGAGATGTCGGCGTGGGCGATGGCCGCGCCCTTGGGCTTGCCGGTCGAGCCCGAGGTGTAAATCAAGTAGGCCAACTGCTGGGGGTGAATCACCACGTCGGGCGCTGTAGCCGGTTCAGATGAACAATCCAGCGTGTCCAGATTGAGCAGCGGCAGGTCACCCACCGGCACGCGATCCAGTGCCGCGTCGTGACTGATCAGCAGCTTCACGCCACCGTCTTCGAGCATGTAGCGCAGGCGCTCGGTCGGGTAGTCCGGGTCCAGCGGAATGTAGGCGCCGCCGGATTTAAGCACGGCGAAGAATGCCACCCACAGATCAATCCCCCGCTCCATGGCAATCGCCACGCGCACTTCGGTGCCGATGCCTCGCCCACGCAGGGCATGGGCCAGTTGGTTGGCGCGACGGTCGAACTCGGCGAAGGTCAGGCGCTGTTCGCCATGGACCAGCGCAATGGCCTCGGGACGAATGCGCGCATGCTCGGCGATCAGCTCGTGAATCGGGCGGCTGAGGTAAGGCGAGAACGGCGGTGTGTTCCAGGCGTGCATCTGTTGCAGGTCGCCGTCTGTGAGCATCGACAACTCGCCGATGCGCGCCTCGGGCAAACGGCAGATGCCGTTGAGCAGCGTCTGGAAATGCCCACACAGGCGCTTGATCTGCTCGGCGCTGAACACGTTGCTGTGGTAATTGAAGTGGACGTGGGCACGCTCGCCCGCCACCACCGCCAGGCTCAGCGGGTAGTGGGTCTTGTCACTCAGCTCGACCGAGCCGAGATTGACGCCATTGGCCTGCTTGTCGCGCAGCACCGCGTCCACCGGGTAGTTTTCGAACACCAGCAGGCTGTCGAACAGGTCGCGCCCAGCATGGCCGGCGTAGCGCTGGGCCTCAAACAACGGCGTGTGCTCGTGTTCGCGCAGTTCCAGGTTGTGCGCTTGCAGGTCATTGAGCCAGTCACCGACCTTCTGTTGCGCCTGGGGCGCCTGCACCAGCGGCAGCGTGTTGATGAACAGCCCGAGCATGCGCTCGATGCCCGGCACCTGTGCGGAACGACCGGACACCGTGGCGCCGAATGCCACTCGCTGTTGACCGGTGTAGCGCTGCAACAGCAGCACCCAGACAGCCTGAATCAGCGTGTTGACGGTCACGCGTTGACGACGCGCTGTGCTGTTCAGCAGCGCGCTGTCGAGGTCCATGGAGGTGACGCGCACCTGTGCGGGAAGCGGCGCGCCGTTGTCCGACACCGGAGCGGTCAGCGCGGCGGCCATCATCGTCGGCTGTTCGAAACCGGCCAGATGCGTTCGCCAGAACGCAGCACTGTGCTCGGCGTCACGGCTCTGCAGCCAACTGACGTAGTCGGCGTAATGGCCGGCGGGCTGCGGCGAGGCATCGGACAGCGCCGCTTCAATCACCTCGCCCAGCAGCGCCGCGCTGCTCCAGCCGTCCAGCAGAATGTGGTGGAAGGTCCAAACCAGTTTCCACAAGGTCTCGCTCTGGCGCACCAGCAGCACACGCATCAGCGGCGCGTTGTGCAGGTCGAACGGGGCTTCGCGCTCGGCCGCCAAAACCTCGGCCATCGCCTGATCGCCACGGCGCAGGTCCAGCTCTTTCACTGCCAGCACCGCGTCGCGGCGAATCACTTGCAGCGGCTGCTCGCTGCCGGAAACGCGCAAAAAGGCAGCGCGCAGGATCGGATGACGCTGCACCGCTGCCGCCCACGCCGTTGTAAAACGCGCCACCGGCAGGTGCTCGATGTCCAGCGCCACCTGATTGATGTACAAATCCCGGGCGCTATTCGGGTCCGCGACTTCGCTGCCGCTCAGTTCGCTGTGAAACAGCAAACCCTGTTGCATCGGCGTCAGTGGGTAGAGCTGTTCAATGTCGCGCGCCGCCACCGGCAAGGCGTCCAGTTGTGCCTGGGTCAGCCCCAGCGTCGGGAAGTCGGACGGGGTGACCGCCGAGTGGCGACGGCAATGTTCGCAAACCTCGTCCAGCGCCTCGGCATAGGCGTCGAGCAAGCGCTGAACCGATGCCGCCTCATGGCGCACGGCGCTGTAGCTGCAGGTCAGGCTGAACCGGCCGTCACGGACCTGTGCGTCCAGCGACAGCTCGCCATTGAGCGGAGCATCGGCGGCGCGCTGGGCGCCGCTGCCCTCCTCGGCGAGCCGGAAAATTCCGCTGCTGTCTTGCAGCCGGCCCATGTAGTTGAACAACACGCAGCCGTCCAGCGCCGGCAACGCTTCGCCGCGCAAATGGCGCAGAAGGCCGTAACCCAAGCCGCCGTTGGGCACGGCGCGCAGGGTTTCCTTGGTGTGCTTGAGCGCTGCGTCGAGGTCATCATGGGCCTGCAAGCTGACCGGATAGAGGCTGGTAAACCAGCCCACGGTGCGGGCCGGGTCGACGACATCGAACAGGTCTTCACGACCGTGACCTTCAAGGGCAATCAGCGCTTGCGCCTCGCCGCTCCAACGCTTCATCGCCCGGGCCAGCGCAGTCAGAAGCAGGTCGTTGATGTGCGTGCGATACGCGGGCGGTGCTTCGTTGATCAGCCGTTCAGTGCGTCCGGCGTCCAGTGACAGGTGCAGCTGACGCACGTTGGCTTGCCGTGCTTCGCCCAAAGGGTTGGCGCATGGCAAGGCCGGCGCCGAAGGCAGTCCATACCAATAAGGCGCTTCGGCCAGCACGGCGTCGCTGCAGGCGTAATCGAGCAGACGGTTGGACCAGCGCTGGAATGACAGCGGTTTCCCACCGAGGTCAATGGTCAGGCCCGCCCGGGCCTGGGCGTAGGCGTTTTGCAGGTCTTCCAGCAGCACGCGCCACGACACGCCGTCCACCATCAGGTGATGAATCACCAGCAGCAGCCGCTCCCCGCCTTCGGCCAGGGTGAAATGCACGGCGCGCAGCAGCGGGCCGTTGCGCAGATCGAGGCTGGCCTGGGCTTCGTCGCAAGCAGCCGTCAGCTCGTTCAAACGGGATTTACGCTGCCAGATCAGGCCGTCGCGGGCCTGCTCGCCAGAGGAATGCTCTTCAGCACAAAAGCAGGCGCGATAGCGTTGCTGCCACTGGCCGTCGTCCTGCTGCACGAAGCGCATGCGCAAGGCATCGTGATGGTTGAGCAACGCATGAAGGGCGTGGTTCAGCGCCGGCAGCTCCAGCGCCTCACTCGGGTTCAACAGCAGCGACTGGTTCCAGTGACTGCGGTTTTTCATCGGTTGCTGGAAGAACCAGTGCTGAATCGGCGTCAGCGGGATGTCGCGGTTCAGCTCGATGCGCTCGACCGCAGCCGCGTCCTGACTGACCACTTGCGCCACCTGCGCCAGCTCGGCGATGGTCTGGCGATCGAACATCTGCCGGGGCGACAGCACGATGCCGCACTTGCGCGCGCGGGAGATGATTTGCAGGCTTAGGATCGAGTCGCCGCCCAACGCAAAGAAGTTGTCCTGACGACCGATCTGGGCGACGCCGAGCAGGTCTTGCCACAGCGCAGCCAGTTGGGCTTCGACTCCGGGCAGCGGGGCTTCAAAAGCCCGCTGCTGGATGTGTGGGTCGGGCAAGGCCTTGCGGTCGAGCTTGCCGTTGGCCGACAGCGGCAGGCTTTCCAGCGTGACGAAGTGGGCCGGGACCATGTAGTCCGGCAGGCGCTGTTTCAGCTGCTCGCGCAGGTGTTCTTCGTCAAACCCATCGGCCACCAGATAACCCACCAGCTGCATGCCGGTGGCGAGTTCTCGCGCGATAACCACCGCTTCACGGACAGCCGGATGATCGAGCAGCGCTGATTCAATCTCACCGATTTCAACGCGCAAGCCACGCAGTTTGATCTGGTGATCGAGCCGGCCGAGGTACTCCACCACGCCGTCGGCACGCCAGCGGGCAAGGTCACCGGTGCGATACAGCCGCTCGCCGCTGCCAAAGGGGCTGGCGACGAAACGCTCGGCAGTGAGACCGGGACGCAGGTGGTAGCCGCGCGCGAGGCCCGCGCCGCCGATGTACAGCTCGCCCGGTACGCCGATGGGTCGCGGGTTCAGGCGACTGTCGAGGATGTGAATGTGCAGATTCGAGATCGGGGCGCCAATGGGCACCGAAACGCACGGCTCGTTGCGGCAGGTCCAGTGGGTGACGTCGATGGCCGCTTCGGTTGGGCCGTACAGGTTGTACAGCCCGGCATTCGGCAGGCGCTGCAGGGTGTCGCGCGCCAGATCGGCGGGCAAGGCTTCGCCACTGCAAACGATGCGTTTCAGGGACGCGCAGCCGGTGAGATCGTCCTGCGCCATGAAGGCAGCAAGCATCGACGGGACGAAATGCAGCGTGGTGATCTGTTGCTGCTCAATCAGAGATTTCAGCAGCAGCGGGTCGCGATGATCCCCCGGCTGGGCGACGATCAAACGTGCGCCCGCCATCATCGGCCAGAAGAATTCCCAGACCGACACGTCGAAACTGAACGGCGTTTTTTGCAGCACCGCGTCCGATTGATCGAGCCCGTAAGCGTCCTGCATCCAGGCCAACCGGTTGAACAGCGCCGCGTGGGTGTTGCCAGCGCCCTTTGGTTTGCCGGTCGAGCCCGAGGTGTAAATCATGTAAGCCAGTTGCTCGGGGTGCAGCTCGACCTTCGGCGCGCTGAGCGGATAATCCGTCAGCGCCAGATGATCGAGATTGAGCACGCGCAGGCCTTCAACAGCCGGTAGACCGTCAATCACCGCATCGTGGCTCAGCAACAAGCCAATCCCGGCATCTTCCAGCATGTAGCGCAAACGATCGGCAGGATATTCCGGATCAAGCGGCACGTAGGCAGCGCCGGCTTTGAGCACGCCATAGAGCGCTACCACCATCTCAACCGAGCGCAACGCCGCAACGCCGACCAGCGATTCCCGGCCCACGCCCTGCTCCCGCAGGTGATGGGCAAGCTGATTAGCCCGCTGATCCAGCGCCCGATAACTCAACACCTCATCGCCAAAGCGCAAAGCCTCCCGCTCGGGATGAAGCTGTGCCAGTCGCTCGAAATGGCGGTGGACGAACGGCTCCGACTCAGCCCAGTTCCGCGCTGTGTCATTGACCGCTGCCAACTGCGCGCGGTCTTCAGCGTCCAGCAACTCGAAGTCGCCTATTGCCGCGTCCGGGCGTTCCAGCAGGTCGGCGCACAGCTGCGCAAAACGCCCGTGCAGGCGTTCGATGCTGGCGTGATTGAACAGATCGGTCGCGTAGTTCCAGTTACCGGCCAGCTCGCCGGCCGCGTTTTCCCACGTGTGCAGGGCCAGGTCGAATTGCGCGCTGCCATTGTCGAGCGGCATCAGCGTGGCGCTCAAACCGGGCATCAGCTGCAGGGCTTGGTCCTGGCGTTGCTGGTGGTTGTACAGCACCTGAAACAACGGGTTGTGGCTCAGGCTGCGCTCGGGTGCGAGGGCGTCGACCAATTGCTCGAAGGGCAGGTCCTGATGGCCCTGCGCGCCCTGGGATGCCAGACGAACGCTGTCGATGATCTGGTTGAAACTGGCGTCGGCTTGCACATCGCCGCGCAGGATCTGGGTGTTGACGAAGAAGCCGATCAGCCCTTCCGTCTCCGCGCGCTGACGCCCGGCAATGGGCACGCCGATGCGCAAATCGGAGTGCCCGCTCATGCGCTGCAGCAGCACCTGGTAGGCGGCGAGGATGACGGTAAACAGCGTCACCCCGCGCTGCCGGGCCAGCTCGCGCATTCGTGCGGACAGCGCGGCAGGAAAACTGAACGGCAGGCGCGCGCCGCGAAAGCTCTGGCGTGCCGGGCGCGGACGGTCCGCCGGCAGTTCGAGCACCGGCGGTTCATCACCCAACTGTTGCCGCCAGTAATCCAGTTGCCGATCGCCTTCGCCGGCGCCCAGGCAGGCGCGCTGCCACAGGGCAACGTCGGCGTAGCTCAATGCCAGAGGGGCCAAACTGTCGTCGTCATTCGACAAAGCGGCGCGGTAGGCCTCGACGAAGTCCAGCAACAGCACCTGAATCGACCAGCCGTCGGCGATGATGTGGTGCAGGCACACCAGCAACAGGTGGTCGTCAGCGGCGCGCTCGACCAGCGCTATCCGCCACAACGGTCCTTGGGCCAGGTCGAAGGGGCGTCGGGCGAAGTCATCGGCCAGCGTCTGCGCGCCAGCTTCGTCGTCCGCCTGTAAAACCTCGAGCGGCAGCGGCTGAATGGCCTGAATGACCTGCTCCGGCGTGCCGTCTTCTGCGGTGTCGAACACGGTACGCAGGCTGGCATGACGCTCGGCCACGCGGGCAAACGCCGATTGCGCAGCAGCGACGTCCAGCTGGCCGTTCAGACGCAAGGCACCCGGCAGGTGGTAGGTGGCGTTACCCGGCTCCAGCTGCTCCAGAAACCACAAGCGTTGCTGGGCGAATGATGCTGCACTGCGTTCGCCGGCGACCCCCGCAGGGATGGGCAGCGACGACGCATCCAGGCCCTGCTCGCGCAGCTTGCTCAGAAACACCCGACGCTGGGCACTGCTCAGGCTGAGGAAGCGTGTGGCCAGTGCCAGCAGCTTGCTGTGTGAAGCCATGCTCGGTTGCGACATCAGTTGCTTTCCTCCAGCTCATTCATTAACTCGTCCAGGGCATCGAGCCGGTCGAGTGTCAGGGTCTGCCCCTGCAAGGTGTCGATCAGCGCCGCCTGGGCGGCGACGGTGGTGGCCTCAAACGCCTGGGCCAACGGGATGCTCACGCCCAACCGCTCGCGGATGCGCGACAGCAGCCGCGTCGCCAGCAATGAATGGCCACCCAGTTCAAAGAAGTTGTCGTGACGACCCACCGACGTGACCTTGAGCAGGTCTTGCCAGAGCTCGGCTAGGACGGATTCGCGTTCGCCCTGTGGCGCTTCGAAGGTGCGCGCTTCCAGGCTCGGCGCCGGCAACGCCTTGCGATCCAGCTTGCCGTTGGCGTTGCGCGGCATCTGTGCCAGCACGACGATGTGAGCCGGGACCATGAACGCCGGCAGGGTTTGCGCCAGCGCGGTCTTCAGCACGTCGCTGGACAGCGCCTGCCCCGCCGCGGCCACGACGTAGGCCACCAGTTGCGGGCCGTGCGGTGTCGGCTGCGCACTGACCACGGCGTCGTGTACCGAGGCGTGGGCGAGCAGCAGGTTTTCGATTTCTCCCAGCTCGATACGCTGGCCGCGGATCTTCACCTGGAAGTCCGCACGGCCGACGTATTCCAGCGCGCCATCGGCGTTCCAGCGCGCCAGGTCGCCGCTGCGATACAGCCGCGCACCGGTCTCACCGAACGGATCGGGCAGGAAGCGCTCGGCGGTCAAGCCAGGCCGCGCGGCATAGCCACGGCCCACACCCACGCCGCCGATGTACAACTCGCCGACCACGCCGGGTGCAGCCAGTTGCAGGCTTGAATCCAGCACGTACAGGGCGTTGTTGTCGGTGGGCCGGCCGATAGGCATGTTGGCGTTGAGCGCCGGCGCTGCGGTCAGGGTGTGCAGCGCAACGTCGTCGGCGCACTCGGCGGGCCCGTAGGCATTCACCAGCGGGATGTCGGGGTAGCGAGCAAACCAGCGCGCGGCCAGACCCGCGGTCAGCGCTTCACCGGTCGGCAGCAACCAGCGCAGGGCATCGAGGCGCTGTGGCGCGACGGCGAGCACGGCGTCGATCACCGCCGGCACGCACTCCAGCACGCTGACCTGATTGGCCGCGACTGCCTCCAGCAGACGCTGCGGGTGCTGCACCACGGCATCCGGCAGAATCTCCACGCGCCCCCCAAACAGCGGCGCCGTGAGGAATTGCCAGACCGAAATATCGAAGCCGGTGGCGGCGGTCTGGGCGATCACATCGCCCTCGCCCAAACGCAGGTACGGCAGCTTGGACATCTGGTTATTGAGCATGCCGCGCTGGTTGACCATCACGCCTTTGGGCTCGCCCGTGGAGCCGGAGGTGTAAATCACGTACGCCAGTTGCTCGGCCGTCGCGTAGCGACCGGGGTTACGGTCGGCCAATGGATCGCCAGCCGACAGCACATCCTCAAGCACCAGCACCCTAGGTTTGTCCTCGGCCAGCGCAACCATCGCCTCGACTTGGGGCAGGCACTCGCGCGGCGTCAGCAACACCGGCGCGGCGCTGCTGACCAGCATGCGTGCGCTGCGTCCGGCCGGATGACGGTCGTCCAGCGCCAGGTAGGCAGCGCCGGCCTTGAACGCGCCGAGGATCATGCTCAACAGCGCCAGCCCGCGCGGTGCAAACAGCGCCACCACGTCATCGCCCTGTACGCCCGCTGCGATCAGGCCGTGGCCGATGCGGTTGGCCTGCCGATTGAGTCCGCCGTAGCTCAGGCTCTGGCCCTCACAGCGCGCCACCTCCTGCAGCGGATGGGCCAATACCCTGGCCTCGAAGCGCTCCAGGTAGCTGATGTCGTACCAGTGCTTCTGCACCGGGCCAAGCCCTTGGGCCAGCAACTGCTCGCGATCCGTCTGCTCAAGCATCTGCAACTGACTCAGCGCCTGTTGCGGGTTGTCGATCAACTGTGTGAGCAGGCGACGGAAGTGGCTGACCAGCGCGCTCATGTCGGCGTCGTTGAAGTGCCGCGTGTCGTAGGTCAGCTGCAACTGCAGGGATTCACCCGGCAGCAGCACCACCGTCAGCGGGTAGTTGGTGTGGGTGCGGTTGGCCAGCGGCGTGATGCGGTAGTCGTTCACGGCCTGCTGCACCTCGGCGCCCAACGGAACGTTTTCAAACACAAACAGGCTGTCGAACAACGGCTGGCCACGCGGGGTGTCGGCCAGCAGCTGAATGTCGGCCAGCGAGAGGTGCTCGTGCTGGCGCATGTCGGCGTTCTGTCCCTGCAAGGCATTGAGCAGCTCCAGCGCCGACGCGCCCATGTCCGGACGGCGGATGCGCAGCGGCAAGGTGTTAATGAACAGCCCCAGCGCGCCTTCGATACCCTCAAGTTCCGTCGGGCGACCGGCAACCGTGACGCCGAACAGCACTTCGTCGCGGTCGGCATGACGCATCAGCAACAACGCCCACGCTGCCTGCACAAAGGTGTTGGCGGTCAGGCGATAGTGCCGCGCCTGCTCGGCGAGTTTCGCGGTCTTCGCGGCACCCAGCGCCAGCGTGACGTCGCGCATCTGCGCGTCACCCTGCGGGCTGTGGCGGTACGGCAGTGGCGTGACGTCGGTGAAGCCCGCCAGCGCGTTGCGCCAGTAGTCGCGACTGAGCCCTTCATCCTGCGCGGCCAGCCAGGCGAGGAAATCACGATAGGCTCGCGCGGGCGGCAGGCTGACCTGACGGCCTTCCAGGAACGCGCGGTAATGGGCGAAAAACTCGGTGAGCATCAGGCCCCGGCACCAAGCGTCGATCAACGCGTGGTGGTGGCTCTGGACGATACGGAAATCCGCCTCGCCGAACTTGATCAGGCGCAGGCGCAGCAACGGAGCACGAGCGAAATCGAAGCCCTGTTCGCGCTCGCTTTTGAGCAACGCATCAAGCTCGGCTTCGGCAGCGTCCCGGGACAGATGGCTCAGGTCGATCAGCTGCACCGGCGATGGCACGCGACGCATCACAATCTGACGCTGCACGCCGCTTTCCAAGCCGTGGAACGCTGTGCGCAACGCCGGGTGGCGCTGCACGACTTGCTGCCAGGCGAACTTGAACGCGTCGAAATCCACGTGGCTGCCCACGTCGTACTGGTCCTGCATCAAGTAGATGCCGTGGCCCTGCTCCAGCAGGCTGTGCAGCAAAATCCCTTGTTGCATCGGCGCCAGCGGCAGGATGTCTTCGATCTCCCGCGCAGGAATACCCAGCGCATCAAGTTGGGTTTGATTCAACGCCGCCAGCGGGAAGTCCGACGGCGTCAGGCCGGCGTGGGATTCGTCGCTGCAGTGGGCGATCAGCTGCAGCAGCTGCGCTTGATAAAGCGAAACCAGCTGCTCGATGCTCTCGCGGCTGAAGCGTTCGCGGCTGAAGGTCCAGTCAAGCTGCAACCGGCCGTCGCGCAACTGACCGTCCACCGCCAGGGCATTGGCCAGCGGACCCTGGGGATCGCGCAGATTGCCGGGCGTGCGACTCGACAGGGAGAACAGCGCGCCTTCGTTATCGTCGAAACGACCGAGGTAGTTGAAGGTCACGCCCTGCCCGGTCAACTCCGGCAAATCTGCGTCAGCCAAGTACTTCAGTACCCCGTAACCCAGGCCCTTGTCCGGTACGCCGCGCACCGTTTCCTTGGCCACCTTGAGCGTGGCGACGGGGTCATCCGCAGCGTCAAGCGCCAGAGGGTACAGGCTGGTGAACCAGCCCACGCTGCGGCTCAGGTCGAGGGCACCCGTGGCGTCCTCACGACCGTGACCTTCCAGGCTGATCACGTGGCGCCGACGACCGTTCCACTGCCACAGCGCCTGGGCCAGCGCCGCGAGCAACAGCTCGTCGATGCGCGTGCGGTAAGCGGCCGGGGCTTCGCTGAGCAGGCGCCGGGTGTCATTCGCGGCGAACGTCAATTGGACGGTTTCGCTGTCGCCGACCCGGCTCTGCACCGAAACATCCCCAGGCAGGATGGCATCAACGGCGTCCAACGCTTGCCAATACGGCAGCTGCGTAGCCAATTCAGCGCTCTGCGCCAAGGTGCTCAACGACTGCGACCAGGCCTGGAAGCTGGCGGTTTTATCCGCCAGCGTCACATTCTGCCCCGTGGTCAGTTGGCGGTAGGCGAGTTGCAAGTCTTCCAGCAACACCCGCCACGAGACGCCGTCGACGGCCAAGTGGTGGATCGCCAGCAACAGGCGCGCTTCGCCGGACGGCAGGCGCGCATGCACCACACGCAGCAGCGGGCCGGTGTCAATGTTCAGGCTGCGCTGGGCTTCATCGTTCAGCGAATCGAGGTCTTCTTCGCGAGTTAACTCGCAAGTCCACAGCACGCGCTCGGCGCTTTCACTGTCGCGGTAACGCTGCTGCCACTGGCCTTCGTCGTTCTGATGGAAGCTCAGGCGCAGGCTGTCGTGGTGAGCCAGCACAGCCGCGAGGGCCTGCTGCAGGTGCGCGACGTCCAGCGCCTGGGGCACGTCGAGCAGCAGCGACTGGTTCCAGTGCTGACGCTGGGCGACCGGCAGGCTGAAAAACCGCGCCTGAATGGGCGTCAGGGCAAATTCGCGCGGTGCGACGGGCGCCAGTGCAGGTGCGGCGACGGGCTTGACCTCGGCCACCGTGGCGACTTGCGCCAGCTCGGCGATGGTCTGTTTTTCAAACAGCTGCTTGGGCGTCAGACGGATGCCCTGGCGGCGAGCCCGGGCAATGATCTGCAGGCTCAGGATCGAGTCGCCACCCAGGGTGAAGAAGTTGTCGTGGCGACCCACGGTGTCGACCTTCAAGGCTGCCTGCCAGAGCGCAGCCAACGCAGCTTCGACACCCTCATGGGGCGCTTCGAAGGCGTCGGATTTGAGGCTCGGCGTGGGCAGCGCGGCAACGTCAAGCTTGCCGTTGGCCGTGAGCGGGAAGGCCTCAAGGGCCAGCACGTGGCCGGGAACCATGTAGTCGGGCAGGCTCTGCGCCAGTTGTTCGCGCAGGGTCTCGCCGGCCACCGAGGCGCCGTTGGCCAACAGGCCGTAAGCAATCAACTGACCGCGCTCATCCAGACGAACGTGGGCATCGCGAATCCCGTCCAGCTGGCGCAGCCGTTGGGCAATTTCGCCGAGCGCCACGCGATACCCGCGCACCTTGACCTGATCGTCGGCGCGGCCGAGGAATTGAATCTGCCCGTCGGCCAGCAATCGGGCGCGGTCGCCGCTGCGGTAAAGCCGCGCGCCGCTGCCGCTGGGGTCCGGGACAAACGCCGCAGCAGTCATGCCTGGACGCCCGTGATAACCCCGTGCCAGTCCCGGCCCGCCGATGTACAGCTCACCGACATCGCCTTGCACCACCGGCTGCAGATGGTCATTGAGGATCAGCGCTGTCACGTTTGGTAGCGGACGGCCGACGGGCACGCTTTCCCCCATTAGCGCAAGGTCGGCAGGCTCGGGCAGCAACAGCTCGTGGCTCAGCACGCCCACCGTGGTTTCGGTGGGGCCGTAGTGGTTGATGACCCGACAGCCGGGTTTCAGACGATTGATCTGCGCCGCCAGCGCCCACGGCAGCGCATCGCCGCCCAGGATCAGCGCATGCTCGGGCAGCACATCGGCGGCGTTCGCGGCCTGCAACAGACCGTTCAAGTGGGTCGGGACGATTTTCAGCACGCCCACCTTGTGCTCGGCCATGTACGCGGCAAAGCGGTCGGCGTCGTTGGTGCGGTCGGGGCTGATCAGGTGCAGGGTGCGCGCCGAGCACAGCGCGCCAAACAGCACGGTATGGCCCAGATCAGCGCCCACTGTGGAGACCATGGCCATGCTTGCCCCGGGTGCGAGGTCCAGCCGCAGCAACAGGCCTTGCACGTAATCGGCGAGCGCGCCATGGCTGATAACCACGCCTTTCGGTGTCCCGCTGGTGCCGGAGGTGTAGATCAGATAGGCGGCCTGATCGGCGTGAATACGCTGCTCGAGACCGTCGCAGGGTTGGGCTCGCCATTGGGCCTCATCATCGACGCCGATCACCTCGCCTTTGAAGTCACCCGGTGCGCCCTGATCGGTAATGAGCCAGCCCGCGCCGCTGTCAGCCAGCACAAAAGCCTGACGCGCGGCGGGCCATTTCGGGTCCAGCGGCACGTAAGCGGCGCCGCTCTTGAGCACGCCCAACAGGCTGACAACGAACGCCACCGAGCGCTCCAGCAGAATCCCGACGCGGCTTTCGCTGCCTACCCCGGCCTGACGCAGATGCCGCGCCAGTTGATTGGCCTGGGCGTCGACCTCGGCAAACCGCGCGCTGCGTTGTTCGCATTGCAGCGCAATATGCTGCGGCTGGCCCTCAACGCTGGCCTGCCACAGGCTCAATACGTCGCTGGCCGGGAAGGCTGCCTGCTGCGCCGCGACGCATGACATCACGGCGTTGGTGTGTACATCCAGCAAACGCACTTCAGGCTGTGCCACGACTTGCGCGCAGATGCGCTGCAGGTCAGCAGCCAGCGCAGCCATTCGCGGCTCGTCGAACAGGTCGCAGGCGTAGGTGAACACCGCCTCGATGCCCTGGCCCGTGTCGGTGATGTCCAGGCCCAAATCGAAGTGCGCCGAGTAGTCATCCAGCTGGGTCACGTCCATGCGCACGCCGGCCATTTCTACGTTCTGCGGCAGCGGGAACTGCTGGGTGAATTTCACTTGGCACAGTGGGTTGTGGCTGAGGTTGCGTGCCACGCCCAAGGCTTCGACCAGTTGCTCGAACGGCAGGTCCTGATGGTGCTGGGCCCCCAGCGCGGTTTGACGTACGGCGTCGATCAGGCTGGCGAAGGATTGCTGTGGCGAGACCTCGCTGCGCAGCACCAGCGTGTTGACGAACAGGCCGATCAGCCCTTCCGATTCGGTGCAGGTACGCCCGGCGACCGGCACGCCGACGCGCAGGTCGGTCTGACTGCTGTAGCGCAGCAACACCGTTTTGTAGGCGGCCAGCATGACCATGAACAAGGTGGCATTGTGAGTACCCGCAAGCTCGCGCAAGCCCTGGCTCAACGTGGCGTCCAGAGCAAAACCATAGCGCGCGCCGCGATGACTTTGCTGCGCCGGGCGCGGACGGTCGGCGGGCAGGTTCAACACGGTCTGGGCATCACCCAATTGCTCTCGCCAGTACGCCAGTTGGCGTTGCCCTTCCCCACCGGCCAACCGCGCCCGTTGCCAGGCGGCAAAGTCGGCGTATTGGATCGGCAGCGGCGCCAGTACCGGCGCCTGGCTTTGGGCGTGGGCGCGGTACAGCGCGGCGAATTCCTTGAGCATCACCTGCACCGACCAGCCGTCGGCAATGATGTGATGCAACACCAGCAGCAGTTGATGGTGGTTCGGCGCCAGGCGCACGTTGATCACCCGCCACAGCGGGCCTTGCTGCAAATCCATCGGCTGCTCGACGACGGCTTTGGCCAACTCGCTCAGCCCCTGCTGCGGATCGGTGTCCTCACTCAGGTAATGGCGTTCAATGAGCACAGGACCCGGCGCGTGAATGCGCTGCACCAGTTGTTCGTTGGCGTCGATGGCGAACGTGGTGCGCAGGCTTTCATGGCGGGCGGCCAGATCGTCCAGACTGCGTTGCAGGGCGACGCTATCCAGCGCGCCGTTGAGGCTCAGCTGGCCGCACAGGTGATAGGCGCTGCTGTCCGGCGCCAGTTGTGCAAGGAACGACAGGCGCTGCTGGGCGAAAGACTGCTCGGGATCGTTGTCGCGGGAAATGCGAGCCACACCTGCCGGCCGGTCGGTACCGCGGCCATGGGCGCGGACGTGCGCAGCGACGTGGGCGTTGAAGGCGCCAAGGGTCGGGTGCTCGAACAGGTGGGCGGGCTCCAGCTTCAGGCCCAGTTCGCTGTTCAGCCTCGAGAGCACTTGCACCACGCCGACCGAATCGCCGCCGCAGGCGAAAAAGTGATCCGCGGCGCTCAGGTCTTGCCTGCCGAGGACTTCGCGCCAGGCCGCGACCACCTCAGGCAGCAGCGTTTGAGCGTCGGTGGAAGGCGTTGCGGCCACGTCCGTGGAGTCGGCGTCCAGCAAGCGTCCATCCTGCCAAAGCGCAAAGCTGTCCAGGCTGCGGTTCTGCCAGCCGCTGCGACACGCAGCGCGTTGCAGCTTGCCACTGGTGGTACGCGGGAGCGCGCCCGGCTCCAGCAGCACAATCACTTTTGGCGCCACCATAAACAGGTCGGCCAGTGCATCGCGCACCGCTTCGCAGATCATCTGCGGCTTCATCAGGCGGCGCACGTTGCGGCTGATTTCCAGCGCCAGGCCCACGCCTTCGACGCCCTGCTCATCGCTCACCGGGAACGCAGCGATACGGCCGCGTCGCAGCAGCTCGACGCTTTTCTCCAGCGCCTGTTCGATGTCCTGGGGGTACAGGTTCTGGCCGTTGAGGATGATCAGATCCTTCAGGCGCCCGGTGATGAACAGCTCGTTGTCGCTGGCGATGCCCAGGTCGCCGCTGCGCAGCCAGCGCTTGCCGTCTTCGATGACGAACGTCTGCGCAGTGGCGTCGGCGTTTTGCCAATAACCCTGGGCAACACTCGGCCCTGCAATCCACACCTCACCTACCTGCCCCGACGTCAGCGCCTGGCCTGTGGCCGGTTCGACGATGCGCAGATCGTGATCAGGCTGGCACCAGCCACACCCCGGCAGACGGCTGACAGCCTGGTTGTCGGCAAACAGCGCTTGCGTGGCGTCCCCGGCGGCGAGTTGGTTGCCGTCGAAACGCTTGATGCCGAATGGCTTTTCTCGCTCGGCAGCGCTGACGTAAAGCGTCGCCTCCGCCAGCCCGTAGCTGGGCGTCAGGGCGCGGCGGTTGAAGCCGGCCGCCGCGAAATGCTCGCTGAAGGCATCCAGCGTGGCGATGCGAATCGGCTCGGAGCCGGAAAACGCCAGGCTCCAGTTGTCCAGCGCAAGGCCCTTCACGGCGCCGGGTTTGATGCGCTCCACGCACAGGCGGTAGGCGAAATCCGGGCCGCCGGAAAACGTCCCGCCGTACTCGCTCATAGCTTCAAGCCAGCGCGCAGGCCGGCCCAGGAAATAGTTGGGCGACATCAGCGTCAGCGTACCGCCGTAGTACAGCGGCAACAGCAGACCGCACATCAGCCCCATGTCGTGGTAAAGCGGCAGCCAGCTGACCCAGCTTTCCGAGGCCGGGTCGGAGACGAAGTGACGCGCCATGGCGATTTCGTTGGCCATCAGGTTTTCGTGGGAGACCATCACGCCTTTCGGGGCGCTGGTCGAACCGGAGGTGTATTGCAGGAACGCCAGTGCACCGGTGTCGATCGTCGACGGCTGGAAACCGCCCTGCCGTTCGGCGATTTCCTCCACCGCGGCGAAGCGACCGCCGCCCGGCATGAACGGCTGCAGCAGGTGCTGAAATTTATCCAGGTCTTCGCGCCGGCCCAGCACCATCTGCGGCGAGGCGTCGTGGAGGATGCCGGTCAGGCGGTCGAGGTGGGTCTGGCGGTTGTACTCCGGCGCGAAGGCCGGCACTACAATGACCCGGGCGTACAAACAGCCGAGAAACGCCGCGGCGTAGTCGGCGCCGGTGGGCAGAATCAGCACGCAGCGCTCGCCGCCTTCGACGCCAACGTGCTGCTGCAGGTGCGCGGCAATCGAGCGCGCGCGTGCATCAAGCTGGGCGTAGCTGGTCAGCAGCGGCGGCTGGTCCTCGTGGACGATGTGTCGAAGGGCAATCCGGTCCGGCTGGCGCTGCGCATACAAGCCCACCAGTTCGGGAAAATGCGCGGCCTGATCTCGTATGGATTTCATTCATTCACCTGTTTGTATCGGCAAGGCTCAACCCGCAGGTGGCCCGAAGGCCGTCCGCAACGTTGTGGAAAAAGAGTGGGCAACCTTCAAGGATCACCGCTATGACGACCCTCGCGCCGCCAGCCCGGCTTTAGCCGAAGGGCTTCACGCGAAGGGCTTTCGGACCCTGCTCAGCGGGCCAGTTTCAGCGCCACACGCGGCTGCGTTGAAGCCTGGGCCGTGCGCGCCGAACACGGCTGTTGCTGGTCGCCGAAGATCGATTCGACAACCTCCTGGGAACGGATCGCCAGCACCGACAACAGGGTGTCGCTCAAGCCGTGGCTGTCTTCGCAGCAACCTTGCAGAAACACCCCCGCCTCACTGCCGGCGGTCAGGGGCAAGCGATAGTGACGGTCGACACTGGCGCCCTGAATGCAGCCCTGAATGCCGGTCAGCAGTTCCAGGTGGTAGTCGCGACGGTATCCAGTGGCAAGCACCACCACGTCGAAAGTTTCGCTGTGCATCTGGTCATGGGGTGCATCGCGCAGGAACAGCTCAATGCCATCGCTGGCAACCTCGGCGTGTACCACTTCGCGATTGGTGAGCATGCGGTGGCGCTCTTCGCCGCGCACTTTCTGCTGGTACATGCGCTGGAAGATGGTCTCGATCAGGTCGGTGTCGACCACCGAATAGTTAGTGTTGCGAAACTCGTCGAACAGCGCGACGCGACGCTCCTGGCTGTGGTTGAAAATGGTGTCGGTGAACGACGGGTTGAAGATCTGATTGACGAAGGGGCTGTCATCGGACGGCTTCAGCGCGCTGCCGCGGATCACCAGCGTGGCCTCGACGTTGTCGAAGCGCGAGGCCAGGTCTTCAAAGATTTCCGCCGCGCTCTGCCCGCCACCGACCACTGCCACACGCAGCGGCCCGGGCCGATTGGCGAGGAGCTTTTCGATGCCGCCGCGATAGCCTGCCGAGTGCAGCACACGAGCATCCTCCAGACCGTCGAACGCCGCCGGCGCCTGGGGAATACCGCCGATACCGAACACCAGGTTGCGCGCGCGACGGCGGCAGACCTCACCGTTTTTGTCACGCGACAGCACATCCATCGCCACGAAGCGGCCGTCTTCAAAGTACGGCTCGACCGACATCACTTCGGCGCCGTACTGGACCTGTTCGTTGAAATGCGACGCGGCCCAGCTCAGGTAATCGGTGTATTCCTCGCGGGTCGGGAAAAAGGTCTTGAGGTTGATGAAGTCCTGCAGACGGCCGCGCTCGTTCAGGTAATTGACGAAGGTAAAACGACTGGCCGGATTGCGCAGCGTGACCAGGTCCTTAAGGAAGGAAATCTGCATGGTGGAGCCGTCAATCAGCATGCCTTCGTGCCAGTTGAACGCCGGCTTTTTTTCGAGGAAACACACGTGGGGCGCCAGACCACTGCGCTGGGCATGCTCCTGGGTGGCGATGGCCAAAGCCAGGTTCGACGGGCCGAAACCGATGCCGATGAAGTCGTAGACGAGTTCCATGCTTCCCTCTCGTAAGGCGCGATGCGCGATCGACTCCGGCAGGCCTGGCGGCAAGGTCGCCGGCGCCGGATGGCAGTTCACACGCATCAAAATGGTTAAGACTGATTCTCATTAACATGACGACTGAGGCTGACGGCTGTTTAGTCCTCGTCGTCGAAAAATTTACAAAGCCTTTACGGTTTTCATCTGATACGCCGCGCCGATCTCCTCCACCGCATCGCGACTGGCGTTTTCGCGGCGATCGCCCTGCAGCTCGCTGAGCTGCCCGGACTCCATCTTCACCAGCCGGTCGGCGAGATCGAAATACTGATCGTCATGGCTGATGGCAAACACCGTGATGCCGGCCTTTTTGAACATCGGCAGCAGCTCGCGGTAGAAGAAGCGGCGGAACAGCGGGTCTTGATCGGCGGCCCATTCGTCCAGCAAGAGAATGTCGCGCTTCTCCAGCAGCGCCAGCATCAGCGCAAGACGCTTGCGCTGGCCCTGGGAGAACCGCGTGTCGAGCAAGTGACCGTCGCCGAGCTGCACCTTGTGCTTCATGTGCAGCTGTTCAAGCCAGTGGTCAATGTCGGTCCTGTCGGCGTTTTGCCCGTCTGCGCCGAGCAGTTGGGCGAACAGATGGAAGTCGGTGAAGACGCTGGCGAAGAGCTGACGGTAGGCCATCCAGTCCTCGGAGCCGATCACCTGGCCATCGACCAGGATCGCGCCCGCTGAAGGTCGATAAAGCCCGCTGAGCAGTCGCGCCAGGCTGGATTTACCGCTACCGTTGCCGCCCATGAGAAACACGGTTTCGCCACGGCGCAGCGTCAGGTTCACGGGGCCGACATCAAAGCCGGGTTCGTCGCCCTGCGCGGGGTAGTGGTATTCGACATCGCGCAGTTCCAGCGTCTGCCACTGGCCAGCGATGTGCGTGGGGGCGACGTCGAAGCTTTCGTGGTGCTCGGCCAGGGCCAGCGACTCGACCTTGTCCAGCGCCACGCGCCCGGAGATCTGCGCCGGGATCGCCGCCACCGCCAAGACCAACGGCGTGCGCATGAACAGCACGGTCAGCGCGTAAGTGGCCGCGACTTCGGTGGGCGCCCAGCCCAGCCCGTTGGCCAGATAAAACGCCAGGCCGATGGTGCCCAGCACCATGATGTTGGCCCAATTGCTGGCCAGGCCGTGGTAACGGTCAGCCAGGGTGAAATGCTCGCGGTAGCGCTGCGCCGCGACATCAAAGGTCTCTTCGTACAGCCGACGCGCGCGGTCACGGTTCAGAGTCAACTCCTTGCGCCCGTCAATCACGCCCTGATAGCTCTGGTAAAGCTTGTCTTCCGACTCGCGCAGGGCGCGGATGTGCGCGTTGAGCTTGCCCACCAGCAACCAACCCACCCCCAGCGTGAACGCCATCCAGCACAAGGTGGTGATGAACAGCGAGGGCGAAAGCCAGGCGAGATAACTGAATGACGCGACGCTGAGGACCGAGCCGTATATCAGGTCCGGCAACTGCACGAACGCCATGGTCACCGCGCGGATGTCACTGGACAGACTGGCGAAGATCTTCGCGCCGCCAATGGATTCGATGCGCTCGATGTTGGTGTCCAGCAGGCGCTTGACCATCACTCGGCGCAGGCCGTAGACGAAACGGTGCCCCAGCGCGGTCAGCGATAAAGACGCCCCGGACGCGAGCGCCAGCAGCACGGCGAGCATCAGGCCGAACTGCCACAGCGCAGTGCCAAGGCCGTCGTGGCTGCTGATCATTCGCTGATTGACGAAGGCAATCACGCCGACGCTCAACAGCCCGCTGCTGACGCTGAGCAGCAGCACCCAGGCAAGCGGCCAGCGGTATTGCTGGAAGACCAGACGAATTAATTTCATGGATGACTCCGGGCAGTGAAAACGGGGGACATGACGCGGCAGTGCCTAGATCTCGCCGAGCCGCGCACGGCAGTGAGACAGGGTGTCGCGCAGGAGGAAGTTGACCATCGTCGGCGAAGTGCCGATGACCTTGGCCACGTCGCGCTGGGTGTAGCCCTGGATCTGGCTGAGGTCGAAGACAATGCGCATGCGCTTGGGCAGCTCGTTGAGCGCGCCGACCAGTTGATCAAGCGATTCGCGACCCGCCAGCACCCGCTCGGGGGACACCTCGAAACGTATCTGCTCTTCCTGCTCGGCCTCGACGCCGTGGTTGCGTTCGAGACGCTGGCGGCGAAGGCGGTCGATGGACAAGTTGCGCACGACGCGAAACATGTAGCGCGCAGGTTCCTTCGATGCCAGGTCGCTTTCGAGCATCTTCACGAAAGCGTCCTGCACCACGTCTTCTGCCCGGGCGCGGCAGCCGAGGAGTTTTGCAGCCAGGCGCAACAGCGCCTCGCGGTGGGTGTGGTAGGCGCCCATCAGTGCGTCGAGACGCGCATCTCGCGCGGCATGGATGGCGCCTAAAGCCGATGAGCCGAGCCGGCGCGGCTGGCTGATTGCAGGGCGAAAATCCATCTTGTTCGACATCCCTGGTTACAAAAGGAATGCGAAGGATAACGCAAACGATTCTCATTGCAACGTAAGAAAGTTTACCGATTGGTGAAACTTTTACGCGCTGTTGGCGGTCGTGCTCAGAGCACTTGCATCACCGCATCAAGCGCAGCTCCAGGTACTGCAGAAGCATGATGGTTTTGCCGTCGGCAATCTCCCCGCTGGCGACCATGGCAATGGCGCGATCGAAATCCAGCTCCAGCACTTCGATGTCTTCGCCCTCCTCTTCCAGCCCGCCACCTTCGCTGACCCGGTCGTCCGGCTGGTATTCGCCGATGAAAAAGTGAATGCGCTCGGTGACCGAACCGGGGCTCATGAATGCGTCGAAAATCTTCTTAACCGAGCGCACGACGTAGCCGGTTTCTTCCTCGGCTTCCAGGCGAATGCGCTCTTCGGGGCTGGCGTTGTCCAGCAAGCCGGCTGCGGCTTCGATCAGGTAGCCATTGTGGTCGTTGACGAACGCCGGCATGCGGAACTGGCGGGTCAGCACCACCGTGCGCTGCTCAAGGTTGTACAACAGAATGGTCGCACCATTGCCTCGGTCATAGACCTCACGGGTCTGCTGTTGCCAGGTGCCATCGCGGCGTTGCAGTTCGAAGCTGTATTTTTTGAGCACGTACCAATTGTCTGAGAGCAGTTGTTCGTCGGTGATGCGAATGAAATGGGATGGCATGACAGTCCTTGAGAAATGCGTTTTTTTGATCTGGATTCAAACGGCGATCGCGCTGATTTAACCCGATCACCGTGCAGGCGCCGGATTGCTGGCTATCTATTGTGTCAGGCATAGCTGGGGTGAGTGGACCACCGGGTTCGCCAGCAAGCCGGCTCCTACAGGTTTTGCGTCTGGCGCGGGT
>NZ_JARVSX010000050.1:0-35489 GCF_030208975.1 Pseudomonas sp. ME-P-057 | reverse complement strand
CACTACGCGATACTGTAGGAGCCGGGTTGCTGGCGAACCCGTCGTGTCAGTAATGGACTTAGCGGATCAATCGGCAGCCGGCATCCACTCTTTTCGCCAGGGCGCGAAAAAAGCATTGACTCTCAAATGATAATGATTATTATTGAGCGCATCCGGTCGCGAGACTGGCTGGTAACCCGGAAGCCTTAGGTCGGCTTCCAGATTATCTCCTCATCAGGCTAATCACGGTTTTTGACCCGGCTTTTTGCCGGGTCTTTTTTTATGCCCTTTGCGGGTCTGTGTTCGGTCGGGTGCAGCGTCTTCAGGCTAATGAAGAGGGTCGACAGTGGTCTGCCGTTTCGATGGGGCGCATCATAGCAAATCGATAGAGGTTTTAGCGGCTCCTCTGGTGCAAAATCTGAAACATCAGGCAAAGCATTTGTTTCACAGTGGCCACCCTCAGCCCGCCCTATTGCACCGCACTCTCCCGCTGCGACCAACGACACGTTTTTTTCGCCACAGCGCCTATGCACAGTGAGTAAGACGCCATGACTCAGCCGCTCGACTCGTTGATGACCGCCTCTGCCGTTCACGCCGCCCAACAGGCAAGCCCGCAGACGGACGCATACCGCCGGCGCCTGCAGCGACAGCCGCGCAAGGTCCAGCAAGTATTCCTGCTGAGCCGGCTCGATAACCTTTCCTATTCCGATATCGCCCGACTGCTCGGCGTAGACGCCAGTGGGGTCGAGCGTTGCATGATGGCGGCGCTTGAGCATTGCCTTGGCGACCCGGCCGAAGACGATCCCTTCCGGCCCGTTTTGCTTCAGGGCCTGGCCTGGTATGTCCACCTGCAGAGCCCCCAGGCCACGGCCAGCCAGCGCATCGAGTTCCGCCACTGGCTCGATGCCGATCCTCGGCACTTGGCGGCGTTTGAAGAAAGCGAGCGTTTTTGGCGGGCCCTGCATGCGCCTGCGGTCACCTTGGGCGCCAGTGGCTGGCATCGACGCAGGCCGCGCGTGTGGTTCGGCTGGCTGCTGGCGACCACGCTGCTGTGTGGCCTGCTGGTCACAGCCGAGCTGTACAGTTGAAGCGTTTCGCCGAGGTGCTGGGCTGAGGTGCAGGGCCGAGGAAGGTCATGCCCCTTTTAGAGAATATTCTGTCGCCGTCCCCCAACCTGTTGCGTGTAAAGTAACCGACACAACAGCCCTGTGGGGCAGTCGGGCCATGCGCCGATTGCCTCCCGATGGCGCAGCGTTGGCATTCACGCATTCAGGACTCCCCCGTGACTCAAACCGCCCTTACCCTCACCGCCGATTTCGACAGCGGCAATATCATCGTGCTGGACGCCAGCAACCCTCAAGCGGTGCAACTGGCTATTCGGCCTGACACCAAGAGCGCGCATTTCCAGTGGTTCCATTTCAAGGCTGACGGGCTGCAGGTCGGCCAACCCCACGGTTTCAGCCTGACCAACGCCAGCGAATCGAGCTACAACGGTGCCTGGACCGGCTATAACGCCGTCGCTTCGTACGATCAAAAAATCTGGTTCCGGGTGCCGAGCCATTTCGACGGCAAGGCGCTGAACTTCCAGCTCACCCCGACCGAACCCCAGGCATGGTTTGCCTATTTCGAACCCTACAGCCGCGAGCGCCACGAATGGCTCGTCGAGCAGGCCCTGACCGGCGCGGGCACCGAGCTGCTGGCGACGGGCAAGAGCGTTGAAGGCCGCGACATTCCATTGCTGCGCAAGGGTAACGGCGCGGCCGGCAAGCGCAACATCTGGATCATCGCGCAACAGCACCCAGGCGAGCACATGGCCGAGTGGTTCATGGAAGGCGTCATTGAGCGGCTGCAGGAAAACGATCCCGAACTGCAAGCCCTGCTCGCCTCGGCGGACCTTTATCTGGTCCCGCACATGAACCCGGACGGCTCCTACCATGGGCACCTGCGCACCAACGCCCAAGGCAAGGACCTCAACCGTGCGTGGCAGGACGCGACCCCCGAGTTGAGCCCGGAGGTGTTTTTCGTCAAGGAGCAGATGGAAAAGTACGGCGTGGACATGTTTCTGGACGTGCACGGCGACGAAGAAATCCCCTACGTGTTCACCGCCGCCTGCGAAGGCAATCCGGGGTACACCGCACAACAGAAAACCCTCGAAGCCGATTTTCGCGCAAAACTGGGCGCAATCACCCGGGACTTCCAGAGCCGCTACGGCTACCCGAAATCAGCGCCTGGCCAAGCCAATATGAACCTGGCGTGCAACAGCGTCGGCGAACGCTACAAGTGCCTGTCACTCACCTTGGAGATGCCTTTCAAAGACAACGACGACGCGCCGGATGTGGTCACCGGCTGGTCCGGTCAGCGCTCCAAAAACCTCGCCCGAGACGTGCTCACCACACTGGGCCAGATGGTCTCGGTGCTGCGCTGATCTGAAACCCTGCGTGCTTTCGGGCAAGACCGCGCGCGCGATTCACTCCGCGGGCGGTCCTGGGTTTCAGATTGGTTTATCGGCTTAGAATCAGCACGCCCGCTCCGGCCGCTTCCCGGCTGAAGCCGGTCCTACTGCAGGCCTGTGTCCATGCCGACAACGAAGCAGCGCGCACCGTCCCTGGTCGAAACGGCCACTAGCGCTTTGAATCCCCCGACTTGCCCCGCAGCATGCTGTCCAGCACTTCATCACGCCGTACCCAGCCGTGAAACAGCGCAGCAGCGAGGTGCGTCAGGATCGTCAGAAAGAACAGATACGCCAGATATTCATGGGCCCTGCGCAGCACGGCAAAGGTCTGCGCGTCAGCGGCGATGATCGAAGGCAGGCGCACCGAACTGCCGAGCATGACCGGGTCCCCGGCGGCTGAAATCATCGCCCAGCCAATCAGCGGCATGGCCAGCATCAACCCGTATAGCACGTAGTGAGAGAGCTTGGCCGCCAGCGCCTGTACGGCCGGCAAGTCGACGGGCAATGGCGGCGTGCGCGTGTTCAAACGGACAATGATCCTGACGATCACCAGCAACAGAATCGCGATGCCGAGAGGCTTGTGCAGGTTCAGCAGCCACTCGTGCCGCTGCGACACCGATGCCACCATCCCGGCGCCGATGAACAACATGGCAATGACCATCAACGCCATCAGCCAGTGCAACAGGCGCGCCAGTGGGGCGAAATGCTTGACGGGCGTACTCATGGTTGTTTCTCCTGCGCGGGCTCAAATTTCAACTGATCGACTTCTGCGGTGCGACGCATGTAAGACGCCGCATAGGCCGCCGAACGCGCTGCGAGCAACGGGTCGTCCGAGCCCTCGATGCCGCTGGGCAGAATCAGTGGGTCAAAGTTGATGTCACGGCAATCGCCGTCCAGCTGCGCGGTGTCGCCGTTGATCACCAGGGTCCCGGCGTTCACTGTCTTATGCTCCCCTGACCAGGCCTTGGAAGCGTCGTTGATCGGATCCCCGGCATTGGCCAGCGTCAGAATCAGGTCCCAGCGCTGCGGGCCGGCAGCAAGCTTTTCGGTCAGA
The DNA here is from genome assembly GCF_030208975.1 of Pseudomonas sp. ME-P-057. Classification (NCBI taxonomy): domain Bacteria; kingdom Pseudomonadati; phylum Pseudomonadota; class Gammaproteobacteria; order Pseudomonadales; family Pseudomonadaceae; genus Pseudomonas; species Pseudomonas sp. ME-P-057. The sequence continues at coordinate 32,004 of NZ_JARVSX010000050.1, read as the reverse complement.
TCCTTGTCCAGATAATCCTTGGCATCCGGCGCCGGCGATGCTCCGGTGGCGTGCGGCACCAGGCTCCAGCGCACCGGCTGACGCTTGCCGCTGCTGTCTACCAGGATGAACGCGTTGACGCTGTTGTAGGTCTCGGTCACAAAACTGGCGGATGGCTTGGCAGTCTTGACCCAAGCAAGAAAAGGCTGGGCTTCCGGGTGCGCGGCAAAAAACGCTGGCGGCTTGGCGGGGTCGGGTTTGCCGGTCTTGGGGTCCGGGGCGGTGGCTATTTGCAAATCGACAAAGGCTTGCGGGGTGCCCACCGGGAATACCGGCATGCTGTTCATGCCTGTGCGCCATTGCTGGCCATTGGGCTGGGTGAACTGCAGGGCGAAACTGCGCAGCGGCGCGGCGCTGTCCGGGGAGTAAGGGTTACCGGTCGGCAGTGCCAGGCGCCCGATGACCGGCGTGCGCCCGCTGGCGAAGACTTCAGCTCTGGACAGGCTGGCGGCGGCGCCATTGCTTTCGAAATCGCCGGCGACGCAGATGCCTTTGGGATGGTTACGGCGGTAACCGGGGTGGACACCGTTATTGTGTTCGAACACGTCGACGACGCGCGCAGGGGTCAGCCTTTGCGGGTCAAGGCTGCCGTTGACGTACGCGAATGCACCGGCGGCGACCAGCACGATCAGGCCAATGCCGGCCAGGCGTGCCAGCTTCGCGGGCGTGCTCAACGGGGGTTTGTGGGGATACGGCGGTTCACGGTCGATCATCAGTCACTCCGGGCTTTTAGCCTCTGGACAGCGGGTGGTGTGGGACGCAGGCAACAGGCCTTTATTCCCGTCGGCAACTTTATTTCTTGAACAGCGGAATAACTTGCAGCGTTGTGCGTCTCTCTTCTTAGCCGGCCGCTCATACGGAAAACGCCCATGCACGATGTCGACGATCAATTACGCGAGTTATTGCCGCGCCTGCGACGCTTCGCGGCGTCACTGACCCGCGATCACAGCAGCGCGGATGACCTGGTGCAGTCGTGTCTGGAAAAAGCCTTGTCGGCCTGGGACAGCAAACGGCCGGACGGCGACCTGCGCGCCTGGCTGTTCTCCATTCTTTATAGGCAATTTCTCGACGCCCATCGGCGCTCGCGGCGATATAGCCGAATGCTGGAGTTTTTTACCGGCACCCAGGACGACCATCACGCACCGTCGGCGGAGCGCACGATCGTGGCGCAGACCACGTTGCAGGCCTTTGACAGCCTGAGCACCGAACAGCGCGCCCTGCTACTGGCCGTCTCGGTCGAGGGCCTGAGTTACAAGGAAGTGGCGCAAGTACTGAATGTGCCCATCGGCACTGTCATGTCCCGCCTGTCTCGTGCACGCCAGGCATTGCGCCTGCTGAGCGAAGGCCAGATCACCACCCCTGCCCTGCGAATTCTCAAATGATCACACTGCCCCCCAGCGAACACGACCTGCATGCCTATGTCGACGGCCAGCTTGATGAGGCCGACCAGGCGACGATGGAGACCTTTCTGGCGACGAACCCGGCGTTGATGCGCCAGGTCCGTCAATGGCAGCAGGACGCCAAGCTGCTGCGAGCCGGTTTGAGCGGTGATTTGCAGCGAGCGCCGAACCCGCAACTGGACCCGGCAGCCGTTCGCCGGGGGATTGCCCGGCAACGGGCCCGACACTTCGCCACGGCGGCGGTGCTGCTGATCGCCGTGAGTCTGGGGGGGGTCAGCGGCTGGCAGGCCAGAAACATGACCCTGAGCAGGGCCAATCCGCCGATGGCCGACGCCGTCCAGGCCTACCGGCTGTTCGCAGGCAACGCCGAGATGGTGAGCGACTGGAACGCGACGAAAACCACTGATGTTCAGGGCTGGCTTGACACCCACTTTGCCCGGGCCAATCGCCTGCCGGACCTTGAGTCGGCGGGTTTTCAGCCAGTGAGCGGACGATTGACCACGACCGAGCAAGGCCCCGCGGCGATGGTGGTGTACAAGGACGAACAGGGACGCACCCTGAGTTTCTACATCCGCCCGCCCGGCGAACTCAACAACCTGCTGCCTCGCGGCACCCGCCGGGACGGCAACCTGCAAGCGGACTATTGGTCAGGCAGCGGCTACAACTACGCTGTGGTGGGACCCGCCGACGACCCGGCGGCGCAAGCGGCGCGTCGAGCACTGTAGCGCCCCCTTCCCGGCTGAAGCCGGTCCCACAGACCGCTCCTCCCTCAGGACCGCGCGTACTTGTGGGACCGGCTTTAGCCGGGAATGCGCCGGATGCTGCGCTGCAATGACCGCCTTGACCCGGCCGATCGCGCCGCCAGCAAGGCGTTCAGCCTGTTTAGGACCTGTGACAGCCATCAGGGTGCCGATTTCTGCCAAAGCGTGATCGGCCCCGTTTCAAGCCCGGAGCGCTGCGTATACTCAAGCGCGACGAAGCACAGGACTTCGACACGCCGGGGGCTACGATGCGCGATCAACATCAATCACTTCACCCTGCCCAATGGCTTCGGTCGCCGGAGTCACACTGGCCACAAGTTCATCGATACCCCTCGTTGCGCCCGTCTGCGGGCAGCAGCAGCCAGTGCCCTGAGCAAACTCTTGCGCCAACCGATTACACCCCGGTCCTGCATGCCCGAAAAATGGCCGAGTTCAGCGCTTCAATCGCCCATGAAATCTGCCAGCCGCTGCTTGGCATCGCGGCCAACGCTGCAGCCAGCCTGCGCTGGCTGCAGCGCGACGTACCGGATGTCGATGAGGCCATCGCGGGGTTGAAAGACATTCGCGCCGGTTGCGAGCGCGCCGCCAATATCGTCAAGGCCTTGGGCGCATTGGCCCGTCAGGCGCCTCTGCAGCTGCAGATACTCAACATTGACGACGTCATTCGCGAGGCCATTCAACTCACTCAGCCGGCCCTCACTGCGCAGCGGGTACGGCTGGAAACTGCCTTGAGCGTCAATCAATCCATTGTGGCCGATGCCGTGCAATTGCAGCAGTTGCTGGTCAACCTCATCACCAATGCGCTGGAAGCGATGGCCGGGTCGGCGCAGGAAGAGTCGGTGCTGCGGATCAACTCGTTCAACCTCAAGGAAGGCGTCGAGGTCTGCGTCGAAGACAACGGTCCGGGCATTCCGGCCGAGCGCCGCGAGCAAATCTTCGGCGCGTTCTTCACCACCAAAAGCACCGGACTGGGTGTCGGTCTGGCGATCTGCCGCGCGGTGGTGGATGCGCACCACGGGCGTATCTGGGCTCAGGCGTCGGCCTGCGGCGGCGCGCGCATGAGCTTCAAATTGCCCACTTGCTGCTACTGAGACTCTTCTGCGGCGTCGCCCTTTCACGGCGCTTCCCCAAACCGTCGACAGATACCCCTGCGCGCTAACATCGCCCGCGACATTGCCAAACGCGTGGAAAGCGCCAGGCGTTCACATTCATTCGCGTAATCCCCTAGAATGCCGCTTTGTTCAGGCTCGTTGCCGCTGCATTGGCAATGGCGGCAACAGAAAGGCGATTCAGGCATGCGCGACTTCCCGACCCAAAAGACAGTGGCCATGGTGCTATTCAACGACGTGCTGATGCTCGACGTCACCGGCCCCATGGATGTTTTTTCGATTTCCAACCGGCTGCTCGCGCCGGAAAAACAGTATCGGCTCGTCACTCTCGCCGAGCCCCCGCTGCTCATTCGCAGCTCGTGCGGGCTCAAAGTGCAGGCCGACATGGCGCTGGAGGATCTGCCGAACGATGTGGATTTGCTGCTGGTTCCGGGTGGCCCGGGGGCATACGGCGTCACCCATGCTCAGCTGACAGCCTGGCTACCCGGTGCAGCCCGCAGTGCCCGACGCTTCGGCGCGATCTGCACCGGCGCGTTTCTGCTCGGCGATGCCGGGTTACTGGACGGTTATCGCTGCACCACTCACTGGAATTACGTCGAACGCCTCGCCCGTCGCTACCCTGCATCGCGCGTCGAAACCGAGCAGATCTATGTCGTCGACCGCAACCTCATCACCTCGGGCGGGATCACGGCAGGGATCGACATGGCCCTGGCCATCGTCGCCGAGGACCACGGCAAAGAGGTCGCCCTTGAAGTGGCCAAAGTACTGCTGGTGGTGATGAAGCGTCAGGGCGGACAAACCCCGTACGGACCGCTGCTGGCAGCAGTGCCCCGCGACGACAGCGCGATTGCCCGGGTGCAGGCCTACATCGTCGACCACATCAACGAGGCTTTCACTGTCCAGCGCATGGCCGACCTGGCGGCCATGAGCCCGCGCAATTTCGCGCGGGCCTTTCAACGCGAAGTCAGCCTCACGCCCATGCAGTTCCTGCTCAATGCGCGCATCGATCACTCCCGTAAATTGCTGGAAGGCTGCGACCTGCCGCTTAAAGTCGTGGCGTGTCGGTGTGGTTTTGGCAGCGCGCGACACATGCGCAAGGCGTTCAGCGAACGGATCGGCATGACCCCCAGTCAGTACCGCGAGCAGTTCGGCGGCGACTGAGCGCGCGCAGCCGATGCACTCCCCGGTCATCAGGCCACGGCCGGCCGCCCCTTGCACCGCGCACGGCAGGGCGAGCACACTGGGCATCGCTTTCATTCATGCACCGTACCGTTGAACAGCTGGAAGGATTTATCCATGACCGCTCATACCGAAACCGCGCTGCTGGCCGGAGGTTGCTTCTGGGGCATGCAGGATTTGCTGCGCCGCTATCCCGGGGTACTGTCGACCCGTGTGGGTTACTCTGGCGGCAACACACCCGATGCCACGTATCTCAATCATGGCGACCACGCCGAAGCCATCGAAATCGTCTTCGATCCGGCGATCATCAGCTACCGCCAGATCCTCGAATTCTTTTTCCAGATTCATGACCCCTCCACGCCGGATCGCCAGGGCAACGACAGGGGCCCTAGCTATCGCTCGGCGATCTTCTACCTCAACGAAGAGCAAAAAAGCGTAGCGCTGGACACGGTGGCGGACGTCGATGCCTCGGGCCTGTGGCCTGGCAAAGTTGTCACTGAGATCGTACAGGCCGGGCCTTTCTGGGAAGCCGAACCAGAGCATCAGGATTACCTGGAGCGACTCCCCAACGGCTACACCTGCCATTTCATTCGCGCGGGTTGGAAGTTGCCAAAACGAGCCGGCGCCACGACGGCCTGATGGCGGCAACCTGACTGCAGACACCGGGGCAGAGCCGTCGCACACGGCGGCCTGTTTCTCCTAGCCCGGGCAGAAGAACTTCGCCAAGCGCATAACCTAATAACCAAACGATATTTAGCGAATTCTTTTTAGAACATTATGCTCTCTGGCCTGCGCTTTTTGCGCCTTGGATCACGCCACGAGTCCAGCATGCTCATCTCTCGCCAAACCGCCGCCAAGCCCCTTCGACGCGTAATTCTTTGCAGCCTGATTGTTGCGATGGCGAGCGGGTATTCGTTGTCGGCCACTGCGCGAGAGACCTTGCGCATCGGCTACCAGAAATCGTCGACCCTGATCACCCTGCTCAAGCATCAGGGCGCCCTTGAACAGGCCCTGGGCCAGGACGACGTCGACATTACCTGGCACGAATTCCCCAGCGGTCTGCCTTTGCTTGAGGCGCTGAACGTGGGCAATGTCGACATCAGTGCCGACGTCGCCGACACCGTTCCGATTTTTGCCCAGGCGGCGAAAGCCAGGCTGACCTATTTTGCCGAAGAGTCGCCGTCGCCCTCCGCCCAGGCCATTGTGGTGCGCAGCGATTCAGCGATCCGTCAGCTGTCGGACTTGAGAGGTAAAAAGGTTGCGGTGACCAAGGCGGCCGGTACCCATTATTTGCTCATCGCCGCGCTGAACAAGGCCGGCCTGTCATTCGGCGATATCCAGCCCGCTTACCTGTCTCCTGCAGACGGCCGCGCGGCGTTCGAAAATAACAAGGTCGACGCATGGGTGACGTGGGAGCCGTTTCTCACCCGTGTGCAGCGTCAATTGCCGACGCGCACCCTCACCGACGGCGTCGGCCTGGCCAGTTACAAGCGCTATTACCTGACCAGCACCGGCTACGCCCAAGCCCACCCCGGTGTGCTAAAGCGCGTCTACCAGCAACTGCAGCAGGCGGGTGGCTGGATCAAAAGCCATCCACGAGACGCCGCGCAGGTGCTGGGGCCGCTGTGGGGACATCTGGATGCGGACACCGTAGAAGCCGCCAATGCCCGCCGTAGCTACCAGGTCGAGCCGGTCAAGGCCGACCAGTTGGGCGAACAACAAAAGATAGCTGATGCCTTTTTCAAGGCGGGATTACTGCCCGCACCTGTGGATGCCAAGGACGTGGACATCTGGACGCCATGAACGGAGCCCCCGGCGCTGCCTGTTACTGCACCCCACCCTTTTTTCCCACTTTTGAGCGCACTTGATGAAAGCCCTGAAACCGCTGTCGTTGTCTGCTGCACTGGGCTCGGCCTTGTTGCTGAATGCCGTGTTTTCGTTCTCCGCCGTCGCCGGCCTCCTGGAAAAAGGTCGCACTCAGGGCCTGACCGCAGGCATTGCCAACGAACAACCGTATGCCTACATCGGCACCGACGGGAAAACCGTCGGCGCCAACGTTGAAATTCTCCGTGCCATCCTCGAACCCCTGGGCATTAGCAAGGTAGAACTGCCGATCACCGAGTTCGGTTCGCTGGTGCCCGGGCTTGCTGCCGGGCGGTTTGATCTGATCGGTGCCGGGCTGTTTATCAACCCGGCGCGCTGCAAGGTCATCGGCTATTCCAACCCGGTCACCCGTTCCGGCGGCGCATTTCTGGTCAAGGCCGGCAACCCTCTGAAGCTGCACAGCCTCAAGGATGTCGCGGCCAGCGGCAAGGCACGACTGGCAACCCAGCCGGGCAGCAATCAGGTGCAGGAAGCCAAGGACAGCGGCATCAGTGCCGGCAACGTCGTGCTCTTCGACAAGGACACCGAAGCACTGGCTGCGCTGCAGGCCGATCGTGTCGATGTGGTGTATTTCCCGGACGCGGAAATCATCGGCCTGCTGAAAAAAGCCGAGGGCACGCCGGTTGAACGTGCGCTGCCTTTCGAGCAGATCCCTGACGCCGACGGCAAGCCCAGCTGGAATTACCACGCTTACGGCTTGCCGAAAAAGGACCCGGCCTTCGCCCAGGCCTTCAACGAGCAACTGGCCAAGCTGCGCGCGTCCGGTGAGCTGCTCAGGATTTTGCAGAAGTACGGCTACACCGAAAACGAACTGCCACCCGCAGACGTCACCGCAGAGCAGCGCTGCAACCGCTGAGGCTGATGCCGATGCCATTGTGGGACCGCGAGCACCTGCGAGGCTAGCCGATGCCCTTGTGGGACCGGCTTTAGCCGGGAAGGCGTCGGCAGGCACGCTGGAAATTTGAGGGCGTCAGCGCGGGCCTCTTCCCGGCTGAAGCCGGTCCCACAAACCGCGAGCTCATGCGAGTGCTAACACCGATGCCATTGTGGGACCGGCTTTAGCCGAGAAGGCGTCGGCAGGCACGCTGGAAAATTGAGAGCGTCAGCACAGGCCTCTTCCCGGCTGAAGCCGGTCCCACTGATGCGAGCAGAGCCTGAAGCCGTTCCTACAGACCGCGAAATGACGGCCCCAACCCATACGGAGTACGGCCCATGCTTTTTGATGCTGCCACACTGGACACGGCGCGCTTCGTTGCCCGCCAGTTGGCAAACGGTGCGTTGGTCACCCTGGAAATCACCTTCTTCGCGCAACTGGTCGTGGTGGTGATGTCGTTCGTCATCGCCCTGATGCGCCTGTCACCCTGGCGCGCCGTGCGCTGGATAGCGACGGTGTACGTTGAAATCCTGCGCGGGATCTCCGCGCTGGTGCTGCTGTTCTATCTTTTCTTCATCCTGCCGCTGTTTGGCATCACGCTGGCGCCCATGGTCACCGGCATTCTCGGCCTGGGGTTGACCTTCTCGGCGTATGGTTCTGAGATCGTGCGCTCGGCGTTGAGCAATGTCGCTCTTGGGCAGCGGGACGCCATCAAGGCGCTGGATTTCGGCCCTGTCACCGCGTTTCGCCGGATCATCCTGCCCCAGGCGTTACCGTTCATGCTCCCGCCCATGGGCAACCAGCTGGTCGAATTGCTAAAGACCACCTCGCTGGTGTCACTCATCACCCTCAGTGACCTGACGTTTTCCGGCGGGCAGCTGATTACCACGCTGGGCCAGCAGACGCTGATCTGGAGCATCGTGCTGGTCTGTTACTTCCTCATGGCCTGGCCCCTGAGCTGGCTGGTCAGGCGCTACGAACGACGCGTCACTCACTGGCGGCGCGGGGTGGCACTGTGAATTTCGACTACGCCTTCGCCTGGTCCATCGTTCCGGATCTGCTCCAGGGTCTGCTGGTGACGCTGCAAGTGGTGATCCTCGGTTTCCTGTTGGCGGTGCTGCTGGGGCTGCTGCTCGCCATTGCCCAGCGCTCGAAGCATCCGCTGGTGCAGCGACTGACGGCTGGCTACCTGAGCTTCTTCCGGCATACACCGCTGATGGTTCAGCTGTACGTGCTGTTCTTCGCATTGCCCCTGGCCGGGCTGACGCTGCCGGCGATTTCCACCGGGGTAATCGGCCTGGGGTTGTATTACGCCGCCTACATCGCCGAGGCGTTTCGCGGCGCCATTGAAGGGGTTCCGTCCGGTCAATGGGAAGCCGCGCGGGCGCTGGATTTCGACAGCGCCACGACATGGCGACGAATCGTGCTGCCCCAGGCACTCAAGCCAATGTTGCCGGTGCTCGGTAATTATCTGATCGGGATGTTCAAGGAGACCCCATTGTTGGCGGTGATCACCATCCCGGAGCTGTTCCAGGCGGCGAAACAGATCGCCGGCATGACCTACCGCTATAACGAGCCCTACACGGTGATGGCGCTGATGTTTCTGGCGATCAGCGTGCCCACTTCCCTTCTGTTCAAGTACTTCGAGAGGCGCAGCCATGTCTGATCTCGCACACGGTTTGCCTGGCGCTTCGCCGCAGATCATCCTCAGGCAAGTGGTCAAAAGCTTCGGTGCGACGCGGGTTATCGATCACCTCGACCTGAGCATTCCCGCCGGCCAAAAAGTCGCGCTGATCGGCCCCAGCGGGTCGGGCAAATCCACGGTGCTGCGCCTGATCAAAGGCCTGGAGGCCTATCAACAGGGCAGCATCGAGGTGGCTGGCTCACCGGTTCCGGCAGCGTCTGGCGGCTGGCGCTGGCCTGGCAAAACCAAACCACCGCTGGTGCACCGGGTCGGCATGGTCTTCCAGCAGTTCAACCTGTTTCCACACCTGACCGTGCAGGAGAACGTCACCGAGGCGCCGCTGCGGGTGCTCAAGCTGAGCCGCGAAGAAGCCCTGGAGCGTGCCCATCAATACCTCGGGCTGGTCGGTCTGAGCCACAAGGCCGACGCCTATCCTGCGCAACTGTCCGGCGGCCAGCAGCAACGTGTGGCCATTGCCCGCGCGCTGGCCATGCGCCCGCAAGTGATGCTGTTCGATGAGGTGACGTCGGCACTTGATCCGGAACTGGTGGGCGAGGTACTGGCGGTGATCCGAGCCATTGCCCATGAGCAGCAGATGACCATGCTGCTGGTGACCCATGAGATGAAGTTCGCCCAGGACATCGCGGATCGGGTGTTGTTCATGGAGGCTGGACGCATCGTCGCCGATGGCTCTCCGAACGAGGTCCTGGTGGATCCCCAAAACGAGCGCACGCGACGCTTTCTCAATCTTGTGGAGCAGCGTTGATCACGACTGGCGGCCCTGGCCGGGCTGGCTGAGCTCGCAGGACCGGCGCTGGCAGCACAGCGACGTGAAAAAAACCCGAACTCGTCCAGCGCTGGCACATCCAACCTACAACGCCCTACCACTCCGAGGATGAACCCATGAGCAAGCAGACCCCCGTCGACCCACGCGACGCCGTGCAACCTGACGCGCCGACCCTCGACAGCGCCGGCAAACCTGTCAACGTGGTCCAGCGAGACCTCGCCGACAGAGATGACGACACCCGCGCCGTGGACGAAGTCATCACGCCGGTGTCCACCCGCGAGAAGGAGCAGGATGTTGAGGAGCTGAACAAGAAGTCGGCTGAAATCGAGCGCAAGGTTGCCGACGGTCGCTGATACCCCGCGGGCGGCCTCTGTGCCGCCCTGTTCCTCCCCCTGCCCTGCCACTCCCCCGTGCTGCTTTCAATCCCTACCGACTGGCGCCGGCGCCATTAGCTGCTAGCGTTGCATGAGCACCATGGACCGCACATCACGGCGCGCCCGAAACCGGGCCGCTCGAATTGTCTTCTGCGCGCGCGTGGGCTGCCCGCTTTCTTGAAGGTCTGTCACCGTCGGTGGCTGCGGGCAAATCGGTGCACACAGCGAAGGGAGTCACACCATGAACATGCCGATACTCTGGGCAATTATTTGTTGCGCCATGCTGGGGTTCGGCGGTTGCGCCAGTTCACGAGTCGATCCGGCTCAGTATTCAGGGTTTCTGAAAGACTACAGCCTTCTCAAACCCGCAGAGAGTGCGACCGGGGCCCCGGTCATGCGCTGGATCGACCCGGAGGTGAAGCTGGGCAAATACACCCAGGTGTACATCGAGCCCAGCCAGTTTTTTCCCCCGCCACAGCCCACTGCGGTGATACCGGCGCAAACGCTGCAGGCCATCACCCGCTATTTTGATACGGCGCTGCGCCGCGAGCTCGGCAAGAACCTGCCACTGGCCAGCGGGCCCGGGCCTGACACCCTGATCGTGCGTCCGGCGATTACCGCTGTTTCAACCAGCACCGAAGGCTTGAAACCTTATGAGGTCATCCCGCTCGCGCTGGTAGCCGCTGCCGTCAACACCGCCACCGGGGGCCGGGATCAGAACGTGGAAATCGCCACGGAAGCAGCGTTTCTCGATGCCGACAGCCATAAGGTGCTTGCCCAGGTGGTGCGCAAAGGCAGCGGCACACCTCTGGAGAATGACAAAACCCAATTGACCCTTGACTCCGTTAAACCGGTGCTGGACGGCTGGGCAAAGGACCTGCGTCTGAGCTACGAAACCCTGAAGGCAAAGCATTGATCACACCGGGCTGCGCCCATCTCGCCAACGCGGCCTGACCGCCCGCTAACCCGCGCCCAGCAGGACCCGTACGGCGTCTACTATCGCGTTGATCTCAAACGGCTTGTCGAACACTTTGTTGAACAGGTCAGGCCGCGCAACGCCCAGATGGGATTGCGCACCACTCATCAGCATGATTGGGATTTGTCCCAGTGTCGGGCTCTGGCGTACCGCTTCCGCCAACTCGATGCCGTTCATTCCCGGCATCATGTAGTCGGTGATGATCAATTGCGGGCGTTCGCGTTCAAGAATGCCCAGCGCTCGCTGTCCACTGCCAGCGGTGACCGTCAGATAGCCTTCATCCTCAAGGGCGAAGCTCAGTATGTCGGCGATGAGGTACTCATCATCGACAATCAGAATGGTGGTCATGCAACCCTCCGCGCGCGCGAGCAATCATCAGCTCGATGGCGCCCACCGCGGCGTGGCATTGCCTGAATCGTCGAGGGCATGGAATGCAGCCTTTTTCACAGTCAGACCCTGTTCGCCAATCAAGACGTCCAACAGGGCCGGGTCGTAGGGGTTATCACGAATTTTGAGGATTGACAGCTGGCGAACCAGCCCCGCCGGGGACTGGCCAAAGCGGATCAGCAGCAAGTTATCGACAATCCCCGACAGGTCCGGCGCCGGTGCATCGACGTTCCCGCCCAGCAGGCCGTGGACTTCCCAGCTGGCCACCACCGTGACGTCAAGGGCCCGCAGCTCGCCCATCAGGGCGCTGAACAGGTCAAGAATGCGTGACTGATCGGCCGCCGCGCGGGCCATGCCGCCAAGGCTGTCGAGGAAAACGCGTTTGATGCCTTTCTCTTTGACCACCCGCAGCAGGCCAAGGGCCAACTTGTCGATCACCTCGGTGGTCACCGACTGCCACATGATGCTCAAGGCACCGGAGCGCTCCAGGACTTCAAAATCCAGCCCAAGCGCTGCGGCCTTTGCGCGCAGGCGCTGCGGCGATTCGTAGAAGCCGAACAGCAGACCCGGCGCCTCAGGCGTCGCGCGCGCGAGGAAATTCAAGCCAAACGTGGTCTTGCCGGTCCCGGACGGGCCGAGCAACAGGGTCACCGACGACTCCACGAGCCCGCCGCCAATCAGCGGGTCCAGCGCGTCGACGCCGCTGGGCACAACGGTCAACTCAGCACTGTCGCGCAAGGCGGAGTGGGTAATGGTGCTTTCCAGACGGGGATAAACGACCAGCCCGTTTTCGGTGATTTCGCACTCATGGGCGCCGGGAATGGCGCCGCTGCCTCGGGTCTTGCGCAGCTTGATCCGACGCACGGATTTGTTGCCGACCAGCTCCTCGCCCATCTCCAGCACGCCATCGACCATGGTGTGCTCAGGGCTGCCGTCGTCGAGCTGAGAGCTGGTCAGGAAAAACACTGTGCAGCCGGCAAAAGCCGCGTGGCCCTGCAGCTCGGAGATGAAGCGTTTGGTATTGATAGCGGACTCGGCTTTGGAGCGGGCGTTGAGCAGCCCGTCCAGAATCATCACCGTGGACTTCTGGCGAACGATCTCGCGGCGCAGCAATTTCACGACTTCGTCGAGCCCGTCGTTTTCCATGGTGTCGAACGCGCTGACGAACTGAATCTGATCGCCGACCCGGTCTTTCTCGAAGAAACTCATGGTCGACAGGAACTGAAACAGGCGTTCGTGGGGTTCGGCAAGCAGGGTCGCGAAAAGGACGCGACCGCCGTTGCGGATGTGATTAAAACCAATCTGATTGGCCAGGATGGTTTTGCCCGAGCCGGGTCGGCCCTGGATGATGTAGGAAGATCCGGAAACGAAACCGCCCATTAGCAGCTCATCAAGCCCTTCGATACCGCTCTGAAGGCGTTTTAGCTGATTCAAATTTGCTTCCTCCGCCTAAGGGACGGCGTCGTGAACGTTACAGGTTAAATACCGCTGTGCGGGCGACCCGCCGCGCTTGGAGCGGGTCGGCGCGGGCCGCAAAGACGTCAGACGTCACGCGACACAGCGCGCATTCTTCCGTTTTTAAGAACGCTTTCCAAGCGCAATCATCATTTGATTTGGCCCCAAAGTCGGGCGCCGCTGGAGACTCTTCGCCCGCACATCATCCAAACGGATGAGATGGCTCGGTTCAACCGGCCTCCTCCTCCGGGGCGCAGCCGTCGGTCTCGGCCTTGGACTGATCGCTGCGACGCTCCGGGTCTTCGGGCTTGAGGGGCGCGGACAGCGGGTACTCGGGGGTGTCGTCGACGTTCGCAACGTCATCGTCAGCAGGCCCGCAAACGAGTGATGGATGGGGGGAGCGCATGATCGCAAGTCCATGTAGGGAGACATACCTTGGAGCGGGCAGTCCGCCACTCGTGCGGTCATTCTGACCAGCGGAGCAGGCTGCTCCCAGGCCTTCCCGGCTGAAGCCGGTCCTACAGAAGCACGGTGCCGGTCAGGTGGGCCTGGTTCTGTCCCACAGGAGCGCAGTGCCGCTCGGATCGGCTTAGCCGGCAGGCGAGTCAGGCTTCAACAGCACGGTGAAACAGCATCCGCCGTCCGCACGGGTGGTCAGGCTCACTGTCCAGCGCTGGTTGGCGCAGATCCTCTGCACCAGCGACAGCCCGAGGCCCAATCCCTCGCCGCGCTGTTCATCGCCGCGCACGAAGGGCTCGAACATGGCCTGTTGTTTCTCCAACGGGATGCCAATGCCGCTGTCCTCGACACTGAAGCCGTCGGTACGCAGGGTCAGCTGAATGAAGCCCTGATCCGTGTAATGCCAGGCGTTGCGCAACAGATTGCCCATAACCGAGCGCAACAACGGCGCGTTGTACGCTTCCCCGTCGCCCTCGTGACGCTGATAAACGAACGTCAGGCCCTTGGCTTCAATGGACGGGCGCCAGATGTCGGCGAGCTCATCGGCAATCAGGACCATGGACGAACGCTGCCCCTGCGGGGTGTTTCTGCCCTCGGTGCGGGCCAGCAGCAGGAAAGTCTCGACTAACTGATTCATGCCCGCCGTGGCATTGCTGATGCGCTTGACCTGCGCGCGGGACCGGTCATCCAGCGCCGGATATTCCATCAGCAACTCGCACGATGTGGCCAACACCATCAGCGGCGTACGCAGCTCGTGACTGACGTCGCTGGTGAATAGCTTTTCGCGGCTCAGTGCGGCGCGCAGCCGGCCCAGGGTTTCGTCGAAGGAACGCGCCAGTGCGCCGACCTCGTCGCTGGCGTAGTCACTGGCAAGCACCGGCGCCATCTCCAGCAACTGGTCGCGATGACGCACCTGACTCGCCAGGCGTGACACGGGCGTGATTACCCGCGACGCCAGCAAGCGCCCCAGCAACACCGCCAACAGCACGCTGAGTACGAAGCCGATCAACACGACGCCGAAGAGTATGCGCTCGCGCTTTTCAAACTTGCGCTGGTCACGCAACAGCACGTAATGGCGACCGTTCACCACAGAGACCATGGCGTAATAGGCTTTCTTGCCTCGTGAAAACTCCTGAAAGCCCGGGCGCAGGCCTTTGAGGTCATCGCTCATGGCCAGGTCGCCGACACCCTCGTCGGCGTAGAACAACTCGTCTTTATCGGGTCGGTGACGCCAGTCGTCGACGCTGTCCAGGGCCAGCAAACGGTGGAGGTTGCCGCCGAGGCTCATGGTGGTCAGACGTTTTTCGACCAGGTGTACCGTCGCGATGATGCCGATGGCGAACACCCCGGCGACCAGTGTGCTCATCAACGCGAAGACGATGACGATCCGTTGTTTGAGGCTGTGTTTGATGTCCATGAATGTCCGTGCATGGCGGTACTCGAATCCGGGGCCTGGCCCCGCCGGCGCCGATTATCCGATGCGTCATGTCATGGTTTTGTCAAACGCTACACGCTTCGCCAGCCCGCTAATGGCTCGCCGCAATACCGGGGCGCATCATCAGCATGCCCAGCGCGCACCCCGCCATCAGCATGCAGGTGACGACAAACACCACCGGCATGCCGAAATGCCCGCCCAGATAGCCACCGGTCAACGGCCCCAGAACCTGGCCGATGTATTGGCAGGACGTCGAGTAACCAAGCATGCGCCCTGCCACGGCGTCGGGCACCGAATGCCGAATGATTGCGGCGATGCACGGCAGCAGGCCGCCGAGTGCAATCCCCATGAGAAACCGCAACAGCAGCAGTTGCCATGCGTGGCTGACGAATGCCTGAGGAATCAGCAGCAGGGCCGCCGCGCTCAGGCAACCGATGACCACCTCCCAATGGCCGACGCGGTCTGCCAGCTTGCCGATGCGCGACGCCGACAACACGCTGGCCAGTGCCGTCGCCGACATGACCAGCCCCGCCATCAAGGTGACGTTTTCGGTGGGCAGTTCAGTGAGGTACACCGTGATGATCGGCTCGATGGACATGATCGAAAACATCACCAGACAGGCCACCACCAGCATGGTCAGCACCGGCTTTTTGTCAGCGATGAGGTCCCACGGTCTGATCGCAGGCGCTTTCGCTGCCCCCGGCTGAAGCCTGGGCCGTGGCGCCTCTTTCATTAAAAACAACGTAGCGAGGAAGGTCAGGAAAGTTACCCCCCCGGCCAGAAAAAACGTAGTGCGGATGCCAATCAGCGGCGGCAGCAGACCTCCGATCAGCGGCCCGGCGAGGTTGCCCGCCATGATCCCCGACGACAGCATCCCCAGCGCCCAGCCCGTTCGGGCCTTCGGGGTTTGGGTCGCCACCAGAATGGTCGCGCCGGAGGCGTAGCCGCCGAGCAGCCCCGCCAACAGTCGCAGCCCCACCAACTGGTAAATGTTTTCCGCCAGGCCGATCAGGGACATGGCGATGGCCATGCCCAGACTGGCGCGAATCAGCATCAGCTTGCGCCCATAACGGTCGCCTAGACGGCCCCACAACGGCGCCGTGAGTGCGGCAGAGAAAAAGGTCGCACCGAACGCAACCCCTGACCACTGCACAATGGCAGCCGGATCGCTGACGCCCAGGTGCTCGACGTACAGCGGCAGGAACGGCAGCAGCAAGGTCATGGCGACGATGGTGGTGAAAGCGCCGAATACGCAGACCACAAGGTTGCGCTTCCAGTGTGCCTCGGCGAGGGGTGGCGGGCTTGGACAGGTCATGGCAGCTCCCACATGTACGGAATACGCACACGGTAGTAGCCAAACAGCCATAAATAAAATTCATGTTTTTTATAGCGCGCATTCCCGACAGGAATACCTTTTACCCTCCAAGCCAGGCCTCGCGCCCCGATGCACCCGCGGGGGGTGCAACGCGCAATGTTATTGAGCGCGCGGCACCGTGAAGCGGAACTCGCTGCCCACGCCGGGTTCACTGGCCGCGCTCAAGTCACCACCATGGGCCTTGACGATGCCACGCGAGATATAGAGGCCCAACCCCGTACCGCTCGGGTTGCCCTCGCGTATGCGCCAGTAGCGTTCAAATATGTGGGGTAACTGATCGGGCGCGATCCCGTTGCCGGAGTCCACGACCGTGACCACGACGGTGTCGCCATCGGCCCTGGCATTGACGCTGACAGTGCCGGCCTTGGGGGTGAATTTGATCGCGTTGCCGACCAGGTTGGACAGCACCTGAAACATGCGCTCGGGATCGGCGAACATCTTCAGCTCCGGCTCCGTGGTGAACGTCAGTTCGATGTACTTGTTCTGCGCCAGTGGCGAGAGCAGTGACCAGGTGTCTTCAAAAAACTGACTGACGTCCAGCGGCTGAACATCAATGGAGTAGCGACCGGCCTCGATCTTCGAGGTGTCGAGCAGGTCCTCCAACAGCCGCGTCATGCGCCCGGAGGCCCGTTGCAGCGTATCGATGGCCGAATTCAGGCGCTTGGAAGCCGGACTGGCATCGGCTGCGATCACACGCTGCATCATGCCGCATTGCATGACGATAACCGTCAGCGGGCTGCGAAGGTCGTGGGACACCACAGCTACCAGCTCGTCGCGTGCGCGCACCGCGTCCTGCTCACGCAGCACCTGGCGCGACAAATCGGCCTCCAGCGCCGAGCGACGCAGATCGGACGCCGCGTACACCTCCCCGGCATTCCAGGCCCGCGCGGTGCCATTGACTTGCTGTTTCCAGGCGGCGAAGGACTCGCGCGGCTGCAGGCGATCGTTGACGACCCGTTTGGACTTTTCCGGGTTGCCGCTCCAGTGAACGCTGTCTTTGACCTCGGCCCTGAACCACAGCACCCCGTTAACCACCGGTTTGGGCAGACTGAACGCCAATAAGCCGCTTGCCACGTGCGGGTAAGCCTGCGCCGCCGGGAACACTGCACCCAGGCTGCTGGATTCGAAAACCGGCTGCGGCCGGGTCAGCAGCCATTCCTGCAACGCCATCACTTGATCGGCTGTCGGGCATTGGCCTATCAGGTGCACTTGGCTGTCGACGATTACTGCCACGCCGCCGGCATCTACCAGTGTCAGCAAGGCCGAGGCGTTTTCCAGCAAGCCGTTGTAAACGTCCTCAGGCGCCTCGCTCATCGCTCGCGACAGTCGGTCGAGCATGTGGTGCTTGGCCAGTCGCTGGCGCTGAATGTGCTGGTCTTCAAGCAGGCTGATCTGCAGCGACAGCACCTGGCCGATGGTCTGGCAGGCCGAGCGCAGGGTATGCGATACCTGCAGCGGCTCGCGGTTGCCGCAGCTGATCAGGCCCCACAAGCGGTCGTCCTTGAGCAGCGAAATACTCATCGAGGAGCGCACGCCCATGTTGAGCATGTACTGGCAGTGAATCGGCGACACGCTGCGCAACACGGCATGGCCCATGTCCAGCGGCTCACCGGTGTCCGGGCGCAGTGCCGGCAGCAGCGGCGACGGCACATAGGCGGCATCGGGAATGATGCGCAGCCAGTTCAGACGGTACAGCTCGCGGGCCTGCTGGGGTATGTCGGTAGCGGGGAAAAACAGGCCCTTGTAAGCGTCCATTTCCGGCGCGGCCGACTCGGCAATGACTTGGCCGTGGCCCTCCTCCTCGAAGCGGTAGATCATCACGCGATCGTAGCCGGTCAACTCGCGGATTTCAGTGACGCTGATGGCGTACAGCTCATCCAGCGACTTGGCCGCTTGCAGGCGGCGCAGAGTGCGCGTCAGCCTGGAGCCCAGTCCATGCACGGCCGACTGGGGCGGCACCGGTTCCAGCTCCAGAAACAACAGGCCGTCGTGGCGATGCAACAGGCCGTCGAAAGCCTGCCCGCCGAACTGCATCGGCAAAGGGTCGATGCTCTCCAGGTCGGCGTGGCGCAGCGCTTCAACCAGACTGTCTGCCTGTCCGTCACCCAGCCAGCGCGCCAGCCCATCGCCGGGCTGGACTTCATGGCTAACGCCCAGCATCTCGCGCGCATTGGCGCTCACCTGCTGCACGGTCCAGTCGCTTTCCAGCAGCGTCAACAGTGCGCCGTGGGGCTGTATCGCACCCGGGATACGGATGGGCTCGTTGGCGCAAGTGTCCAGCAGCGCATCCATGGTCTGCGTGTCGTTAAGCGTCATTCAGCACTCCCGCGCGCTCCAGCCAGGTTTCAAAACATTCGAAAGTGAGGCAGGCCGATTGCGCGACCTCGGCGTTGTGCCGGGACGAATCGAAATCTGCCAGCTGCCTGAGGAAGGTTTTCCACAAACGCCCGGTGTCCCGGCCATAGACGTCCAGAAACTCGCCGCCGCTTTCGGCATCAATGCCCAGCCTGTCCGCGATGATCCGGCGCAGCACCTGCCCCCCCAGCGTAGCCCCTTCCATGACGTACATCACCCCGAGCAACCGGGCGACGCTGTCGATCACAGGCAACTCGCTGCATTGAGGCAAGTCTTTAATCTGCGCGTCAGTCAGGCCCATCGCGTGCAAGTCCTTGAGCAGCGCCGGGGCCTTATGGCGTGCAGGGTCCTGCACAAGCGACGAGTGAGCCGGCTGAGCCGCAAAGAATTGATCGATGGAGCGTTGCAGCGGGGAATGGAAGCCGTAATAGGCCTGGATGATGCGCTGATAGGTGGGGAAATCCAGGTCGGCATGGGTCAGTGGCAGCCTGGCTTCCAGCGCCCGATGCTGAGCGGCAGTCGCCGTGCGCAACTGCTGCAGAACGCTGGCGGTCGGCACCGGAACCAGGGCGGTGGTCAACTCAAGGGTGGTGTCGATCAAAGGCGAAGGTGTCCGGTCTGTGCAGACGTGCGTGAACATGCGGCAGCCGCAGTTTCAAGGCAGTTGATGCGCGCACACTAATGGACGGGTGCCCGACTGTAAATATGGCTGACAGCTTAAAGGCGGCGCCCGGCCAAACGGTAGGTTTCGGCTCTGTTGCCTGAAAGATCGGCTGTATCCCGACGAAACCCGGTCCGTGTGGCTGAGTGCAGCCCTGCAGGTGCCGGCGTGCTGGCGAACGCGGGGACTATTCGCTGCCGTGGCGTCGGACGCGTTCGCTAGCAAGCCGGCTCCTACGGACCGCTGGACCCTATGACCGCGCAGCGTAGAGCCGCCGTACTGTGGCTGGCGTGAATCGCATACCTCAGCTTCCGGTAAAGGCGGCGAGCAAAACCAGCAACGCCGTTCCCAGGCATGCCAGCCACACCAGCCCTCGCCTGTTCGCGGCAGGCTTGGTATCTGGCCGCCTGGCGCTTTTAATCTCCCGCCCCATTCCCGGCACTGCGGGATGCTCGGCGGCGTGTGCATTCGGCGGTTTGATCGAAGCGTCAGCCCCTCGCCGCACCTGCTCATGGGCATCGCGTTCTATGCGGCACGCCAGTCGCGCAATCTGTTGGCGCAGGCCATCCAGCGGGTTGACACTACCCGCAGGCTGGCCGACCAGCCTCAGGTGCAAATGCGCCAGCTGCCGTTCGATCAGGCCAAGGCGCGGCAGATCGTGCGCGTCCAGTGCTGTACTTCGCAGCGCCCCCTGCAACAGAACACCTAGCCGCCTGAGTATGTCCGCCCGCGCCGACAGGCCACGCGGCCAGGGATTGGCGCCCGCCGCCACCAGCGTCTCCATCACGTTGAGGCCTTGCACCAGCCCGTCGAGGCGGTCGAGGTGACTGCGCGCAAGCACATACCACGCGGCCGATTGCAGGTCCGCGCCGTTGCAGGCAAAGAGCCTGAGGCAGCGCTGCTCAACGCAGCGCCATTGCACATCAGGACACGCAGGGTGACCGAGCTTGGCCATTTCCGCGCACAGCGCCTGGTACTCCGGTAGCCCGCGCGGATCAGCGCCTGCGACGGTGCACGGTTCAGCGTTTTCGATCACGGTCACCTCCCTTGCTCCTCAGTGGCGCTGCTGCAGGTCATGGCGCTTGAGGTGGCGCACCACCGCGCGCCCCTCCGGGCTCAAGGTCGTGCCGAACGTCGCGGTGCGTTCGCCACGCAGCGTCGCCTCCAGGGCGTAGACCAGATGCCCCGGCTGGGTCTGCGGCAACAACTCAATGTGCAGCGACACCAAACGCGGCTCGTATTTGAGCAGCGTGTCTGCGATGGTGCGCATCAGCCCATGGGCGGCAGACGGCAGGTCCTCGAGCACGGTGGCCATGTCCGGCAAACCGAAATCGGGCAGATGCGCCAGCGTGCCCGCCCGGCTATTGAGGATGCGCTGAAGGTTATCCAGCACCGAAAGCACGTACTGGTCGTCTTCAGTCACCTGATGCAGGTCGAGTTCGCCACTGAAATTCTGCAGCAGCGTCTCGTACAGCGAGGGGTTGAGTGCAGTCATGGTCAGTCCTCGGCCAACGGCCGCAACGTCAAGCGGTTGCCACTCAGTTCGATCACCCGGGGCCGCACGGCATCAAGGTCGTCGCGCTTGAACACCAGCCGCCAGTCGTTGCGCTGCGCATCGGGCTCGCGGAACAAACCGACCGCGGCAATGACAGCAGCGTTCTCGTCCAGCGGCACATCCAGCTGCGCGCCCTCCCCGGGCCTGACGACCACCGAGCGCTGGTCCAGCAGGTCGCTGCCGAGCACGCGCTGGGCATCGCGCAGCAGATCATCGTAACTGGCGTTATTGACCGAGGCACCGTCGCGCAGCTGATACACCCGCACCATGACCGGCACCGAGAGCGCGCGCATGTCGGTGCCTTCGGTGTTCAAGGCCATTCGCCCGTCGAAGTCCAGCCGCAGCGTGCGCAATTGCTTGTGGAAGATCGAGTCGGCGAGCGAAGCAGAGGATTCGGACACGCTTTGCGTCATCCCGCAGCCGCTGATGAGAAGCCCGAGGGCAAGCATGGGCAACGCGCTAAATATGGAACGAGACATAGAGAGGTATTCCTTCCAGAGTTCGGGGTTTGAGGCCCTTGTAACGACCCAGGTAGATCGTGACTGTTGTCGGGGAGAAGGCTCGGGATGGATCCGGGTCTGGGTCTGGGTCTGGCCCGGGGATTGGGTCAGGAGATGTTTGCGGGGCCGAGTCATCTGCCGAATCAATCTCTGAGCCCGGTTCATGAAGGTGGACCGGGGTTGCTTGCCCGGTTGACCGGCACTGCAGCGCAAGGCTGGCGGTCATGCCCAGCAGCACGCCTGCGCCGCTCAACACTGACGGTGGCAGGCAGGCGACGGGCAGCGACAGGTGCAAGCGCACCGTGCAGCGCCAGCCCAGATACACCTGCAACAGGACCAGCAAGTCGCGGCGCAACGTGCCACCGGGCAACCAGTTGCGGGCCTCGTGGTGGTCGGCGGTGAATAACGTCAGCAGCAACTCGCTGTTGACGTCCCAACCGACGCGGCCCAATGGTGTGTTCTGGGAGAGGCTCACCGGGCGCGCCGCCGACAAGCTGGCGGGTGCCGCCAATGTAATACTCAGCGGCCAGTGCGGCGCGGTCGTCGCCTGAGTACGCGCAGCCAGCACCCGCACCAGGGCAGTGATGCCTTCTGCGTTGCGGGTCGGCAAACGCATGATGCCCAGCAGTGCAAGAAACCGCGACAGCGGCGTGTTGACGCGTTTGGCCGTGCCGGGAATGCCCAGCCCGATCAATCCGAACAGGCATTGCGAAGTGGCGTCACCGCCGCCGCTGGCGAACGACGCCGGGTAGGAATACTTGCGCCAGATCCGGTAGTACTGGGTGAATATCCGGTGGTTGAAGACGTCGAGAAACGCCTTCAGGGCCTCGTGGCCTTCACGTCGCTGGGCAATGTCGTCCAGATAACGGGTCGGGAGCGGCGAATCCACGCCGTACAGCCCCAGCACCCGCGTGCGCACGGTCGCGGGCAGCGCACTGTTCTGCGACGGCCATTCAAGCCCTTTCAGTTCGCTGGCCGGAAAGCCCATTCCGGGATCGGGGCGGAAGCGCACCAGGTCGTCGGCCGGGCGTTCGGAGCTGCCCAAGGGCGGCTGGCCAGGCGCCGCGTCTTCAACCAGTTGGCAGAAGCGGTAAACGTTCGCCTCAGCCACCCGGCCGCGCAGCGCGTCAAGGAGTACCGCGACGCTCAGCCGGGGATCCGCTGGCTGTGGTTTTCGCTCCATCGCAGGCTCCTCCCGGTCGGTTGCAGCACCAGAGTGACCTGAGTGAACAAGTGAATGTCCGCGTACAGCGCAAAGAACCGATTAAGCATTTCGCCAAACAGGCAGATGTCGCCCTGGCCACCGAAGCCGTCGGCGTCCAGCGTGATCTGGATGTCCACGCCGCGCAGCAGAAAGCCCTTTTCGAAGCGCTGAATCAGGTGGTGGCTGACCTCGACAATGGCTTCCAGGCGACGTCGATTCAGCTCGCTGCCCGTCCAGTCGTAGAGCGCCAGAGTGCCGCGCAGCACTTCGGCGTTGTCGAGCATGGGCAAAAACGTGGAGCCCAGATGGCTCAATATCCGCCAGTGGAAGCGGTCGCGGCTGGGCGGGTACAACGGCAGCGTCGGGGCGCAAAGGTTACGCACGCGCAGACCGACCTGGATCGAGTGCAGCGGTGTGTCGAGCAGCGTGCTTTGCAAGGCCTTGCGCGGCAACTGGCCGTTGGTGCCGGTCAGGCGCAGCGACAGACAGGGGCGCTGGCTGAGCCGGTCGACGTCCGCGCCCTCTCCGCCCAGGATCAGCCAGGTGTCATGCAGGCCATTGGGCCCGCGTTTGAGGCGAGTATGAAAGTAGCGTTCAGGGGCCTCGTCGCGCAGCATGCCGCCCTTGTGCCGGAAGCTCGAAAACGGCACGTACTCCTCGCGGCCCGAATCTCGGGATGCAGTCACCCGATCAACCGAGTAAATCTCGGTATGTCCGTCCTGCAAGCGCATGGGGCGCAGCAGGTAGTCGGTCTGCAGCGGGTCCAGCGTCAGCGGGTCGGCCTCAAGCGCAAACAGATTGATCACCGGCACGGCGTGCAGGCGCATGTGCTCGGTGCTCAGGGCGAACGCATGAGGCCAGGCTTCGCCCAGCACCACGTCGAGTTCGATCCACGCCGCACCGGGGGTGATGTTCATCTGCTCCAGCCCGCACAGCGTCACGAACATGAATTTCTCGCGAAAACTGAAGTACTCCAGCAACAGCTGATAGCCGCTGAACGCACTGTCGCCCTTGGGCCAGAGCTGGTCCTCCTCGCGAAAGCCCTTTGCCGCGAAGTGCCCTTGCAACGGCTGACGTTGCGCATCGGTCGACTGGCGCACGTACATCGCCTGAGCGCCGAGTGTCAGCGCGTTGTGCAAAGCGTTGGCCACGGCGGGAGCGGCGTTGAGGTACAGCGGAATACGGCGCAGGTCCATCTCCCCCCACTGACTCAACGCACCGCAGGAAAAACGCAGGCGGATTACCGAGCGACCGTCCGGTTCCTGCGCCAGCCTCACGAAATCCAGCGTCAGCGGGCGCAGGATCAAATCCTGCGTGGTGGTGTAGCTGCACCGCGTGCGCTGCGGTCCGATGGGCTGCGACTGGATTTCGAAGCCAGTAGCGACCGTCTCGCTCTGCTTCATCTGGTTCACGTCCGGTTGCAGTTCGACGATCGACAGCGATGGAATGGTGCGCAGGTAATGCGGCCACAACAGGCTGACAAGGCCTTCGGTCAACTCCGGCAGGTCATCGTCGAGCTTTTCGCGGAGCCGTCCCATCAGGAAGGCAAAGCCTTCGAACAGCCGCTCAACGTAAGGGTCGTGGGCGCCGGGTTTGTCCAGATTCAGCGAGGCGGCGCGGTCGGGGAATGCTTTGGCGAACTCCTGACCGGCCTCGCGCAGGTAACGCATTTCCGCGTCGAAATATTGCAGGGTGAGATTGTCCTGGTTCAAAGATACCTCCTGGTAATAGGTTTCAGGCGCACAGCACGGCTGCGCGCACCGGGTCCATCGCTACCAGAGCCGCCAGCAGCGGCTCCATACGTTTGCCCAGCGCAGCCTTGTCGGCGTCACTGCGCTGGGCTTTCATGCGCAGCAGCTTGAGCAGCCGCGCCTTGACTTCAAATACCCGCTCCGGCTCCCACTGCGCCAACCCATGGCGCAGGGCTATGGCGTCCAGTTCACCGAGCAGGTGCAACGCCAGCTCGCTTTTGCCGCACTGTTCCGCGACCCGCGCCATCAGCAGGCGCAGCAGCCAGCGCTGACGCCCGCTGTGAATGTCAGGCCGCGCCCCCAGCCACGCCAGCGCCTGCTCAACGCCATCACGATCGGCCTGGGCCAGCGCTTCGCTTTCCAGCGCCAGAATGTCCGCCTCGCCAGTGGTGGAGGCAGCGGGCGTGGCAAGCCATGCCTGGGTGTCCTGACGGATGACGTGCTGCTCGATCCACTCGCGCGTGGTCTCATCGGCGAACGCCGAACCGTCGTTCCAGCACAGCGTTTCACGCCCCGGCAGACGGTCTAGAAGCATGCTCAGGTCGTCCTTGACGATGCGCGCCCAGCCTTCGTACGGCGCGGGTTGCTTGCTCAGCGCCTGGTAAAGGAACCACTGCAGGTCGAGCCAGAAATGGTTCACGCCCTCGGCGAACATGCGCTCGACCTGATCGAGCAGTTCGTTCCAGCTCTGCTGCACGTACAAGCGCTTGAGCTGCGCGCGGTATTCGCCCCGCGGCGGTGCCAGCCGTGTGCGCCCGCTGGCGTCCTGCGGCGGCGACTGATGCACCGTGTCCCAGCGCAGGCTTTTGATCAGGCGGTGGGCGGCGAGCCAGCCCTGGGGTTGCTCGCGCAGGTAACCGGCCAGCGCGCGTCCGCTGTCGAGCAAATCGCGACCGGAGCGGATGACATCGGGCGCAGGCGCCGCGCTTTGCCTGGTGCTGTCTCGGCCATCGGACTCACCATTGACGGCAACCTCGCGCGCATTGCGGCTGGCGCCGAACTGCGGCACCACTGCGTCAAGCCCGCCAGCCTGGGCAAGGCGCGCCGACAACGCCGCGTACAGCGCGCCCAGTTCCGGACGGTGCGCTGCCGGCCATGCAAGCAGCACGTGATCCAGCCA
Source organism: Pseudomonas sp. ME-P-057 (assembly GCF_030208975.1). NCBI lineage: Bacteria > Pseudomonadati > Pseudomonadota > Gammaproteobacteria > Pseudomonadales > Pseudomonadaceae > Pseudomonas > Pseudomonas sp. ME-P-057. The sequence continues at coordinate 6,680 of NZ_JARVSX010000050.1, read as the reverse complement.
GGCGAGCGCGGCGACGGTGCGTTCGGCTTCGGCCTTCACCACCTCCGGGTACAGCATCAGGCTGTCCAGTACCTTGGCACTGGCCAGCCATTCCAGCGCGACTTTGCGGCTGTTCGACCGCAACGGCAGCACTTGGGCCGTGTAGCGTTCGATCATCGCAGCCAGCAGGCTCAGCCCTTGGGCCAGTCCCGCCTCGCCGTCCCGGTGCAGGCGCGCCCAGAGGTAATAGGTGAGCACGCGCAGGTCCTTGCATTTGCCCTTGAGCAGCGTCTCGGCCAGTGCGATGACCCGATTGGCGTTCGCACCGGACAACTTGTTGACCTCCTCGCGCATGCTTTGGAAATCATCGTCGTAGCCCGGGTCATCACCCACAGCCGACTCGGCACTGATCGGCGCCAGCCAGGGTTCCCAAGGTTCAGCGTGGGTTCTGCCCAGTTTCACGGCGTCACGCTCGCCCAGTGCGGCGGCCATCAGCTGTTGCAGGCTCATTCGCTCACCTCGTTGCGCGGTGGTGTGTTTGCGCTGGCAACCCCGTTGAGGAAGATTTGCCGCGGCAGGCGGAAGTTACGCAGCGCCAGCAGGCTCATGGGCCCGGCGCCCAGTTCGGTGCGCATGTGCCACGTCAGGCCCAGACCATCGGGTGCCGGGACGGTAATGCGGTAGCGGCTGTCGCTGTCGTCCAGCGCCGTGACAGTGGCGGCGTCGAGCAAGCGAATCAGCCCCCATGGCCCCTCAAAGTCGCCGTATAAGCGCTCGCCGCTGCGCACGCTGGTCCAGCTGAGGCTGGCGCCGGGGTAATCGCTGCTGCCGGGCCAGCCGAAGCGCTGCCAGCTTTCTTTCTGGTTGAAGTACTCATGCCGCGCGCCATTGAGCACAAAGGTGGTCTGGATCACGTCACGCACCGGCTTGCCCTGCAACTCGAAGTGCAGACCCATGCCGCCGTCGGTATAGAGCACGTCGGCCAGATGGCTGAGCTGGTTCACGGCCGCAAGAAAGCGCGGGTTGATCGGCAGGCTCTGACCGTGGGCGGGGTCTGCCACCCAGCGATCACCGTCCTTGCGCAGAACCCCGTTGAGTTCCTGCTGCAAGAACTGCTCGATGCGCCCCGAGTCCGAGCGGATCATTTTGCCCAGCATGGGTAATGACGCATCGCTGCCGGTGGCGGCGAACGGATAGCGGCCCAGAAATGCCTGATCCCAATGTTCGACCACCGCCTGCTGCCACTGCCGGTTGAGCGCCGCTGCCGAGGGCTCCAGGACTGTTCGCCAGGCCTGATCCAGCGGCTGAACAAACAGCGCGTGGGCCACGCCGTCCCACTCTTCACCAAGGCTGGCCGCCAGCAGCTCGCCGTAGGCGCGGGTGTCGGTAAGGTCGATGCCCTTGCCCTGAAACACCGTCTGCGCCATGGCCTGGGTCATGCCCTGAGGGTCGGGAGCATGGCCGATTTGCTGCAACTTCAAACGCACCCGCGTCACCCGCGTCAGAAACGCCTGCAAGCTGAGTTCGTCATCGCCGCCATTGCCTTGCGGGTCCTTGCCCAGCAAGCCCAACAGCGGGCCGAACGTCGCATCCAATGGCCCGGCCGGAACGTCCGTCAGCTGACTGATGGCCGGCACCCGCGCCAGACGCTCGCTGCCCATCAGCTTCTGCGCGGACTGCACCAACGACTCCTTGAGCCCCTGTTCAAGGTTGCCGGCCTGGCCCTGCCACGCGAGGGTGTTCATGAAGGCAATCAACGGTGATTGGCGGACATCGCTCATCAGTGTCAATTGATCGATGACATCGGCCAGGCTGTCTGCCCGCCGCCACTGCACGCTGTTGAGGAACGCCAGCCAGCCGCTCGAGTAATCATCAAAATAACGCTCGGTCAGCCGCGCCCGCAGTTGCTCCGGCGAAGTGCCCGCTACACCGGCGTTGCTGGCGATGGCGCTGCTGCGCTGATCACTGAGCACCCAGTCGATCTGCTCGCGCCGCGCCGCGACAACCTCGTCGATGGCCTGACGCACCTGCCCTTCCCAGGCTTGCCGGGTGAACATGCCCGGCACCTTTGTCTGCGTGTAGAACAACGGCCAGGCGTCCTTGTCATCGACCATCTGCTCAAGGCCGAGATCGGGGTGATGGGTCGACGCTGCCTCCAGCACCTGCCGATAGAGACTGGCTTCGCCATTGCGCTGCCCCAGCTGCGTGAGCAGCACCTGGCGCGCATGGGCGACCAAGGCCTCGTCCGGGACGATGCGCCATTGCGGATTCGCCGCCAAATGCTCCGCGTAAAACTGCCAGAGCCTCGGCGACAGCCCTTTCCACAGCCCCGGCGCTACGCCCATGCGCGCAGGTTCCGCGTGGCTGAGGGCCGTGACCAGAAATGCCGCGTCCGCCTTTTCCGGCTGCGCCATCATCAGATAGGCCTTGAGCTGGACATAAGCGTTGTGCGCGCCCTTGGCACGCCGCGCGCTGTCTGCCGGTGTGTCGACCAGCGCCGCAAGCTGACGCCTGAGGTTTTCCGCTGCCGGGCCACGCATCAGCCGGTTGTTGGCCTCGACGTAGCGCGGCCACATGGCGGCGAGCAAGGCATCGTTCTGGCTCAAGCCGAAGCGCTGGTGCCACGGCTCGCCTCGCTGGGCATGAACCTTCAGCCGCTCCATTTCCAGAATCAGCGCGTTGAGTGCGAGCAGTTGCTGGTCCCGGTGGCCCGAAGACTTGACGTCACCGAGGGCCGTGCTGATCTCAACGATCTGCGCGCGATGAGTGGAAAACGACAGCAGCACGCCCGACGCCCACACCACCGCGACGGCCATTACAAGCGTGTAGCCAACGCGGCTGGCGGGCCAGCCCAGGCGCCGGGCCTGGCGGGTTTTGCCGGCGAGGACACCTGCCCAGGCCGCATCCGGCAGCCACGCATGGCCAGCCGATTGAGCGGCCTGCGCTGGCAAACTGAACCACAGGCCGCGCAACGGCACGCTGCGGGCAAACCTGCCGAACAACGGCGTCAGTGCCTGGCACCAGCGGGCGATGCCCTCTGCCCGCAGGTCCCGACCCAGGCGCAGGAGGAAGTCGTCGGCCTGGTTTTCCTGAACCTGAGCCAAGCCGCGCGTCAACGAAGGCTCAGCAAGGCGGCCCATCGCCGCCATCAACTTCGCCGCGGTCAACCGCGCAGGCAACAGACACCCGAGCGTTTCCCGAGAGCGCTTCAAAGGCGGCCTCAAGTCGTCGCAGACTTGCCACACGTGCAACGGCAGCTGCCAACCGACGTCGCGGGCCAGTTTTTTCAGGCCCGCCACGCCGTTGGACATGGCCGCGGCGTCGGCGCTTTGCTGGTCGTCAAGTCCCCAGACCACGCCGTGCAGGCCACGCCGATGCAGCACTGTGTGCCATTGGGCAGCGGCTTCGGCGCTCTGCGTTTGCGGGCTGCCGCCCCACAGCAGCACGGTGTTCTGACTGTCGAGCCATTTGGCGTCGGCCAGGCCTGGCGCGATGGCTTCGATCTGTTTGGGCTCGCCGACGATGAGGTAGAAGCGGGTGCGCAGCCGTTGCAGGGGGGTGTATTGCTGGAGCAGGTGAGCATTGAGGCCAGCAGTAACCTTCAACGCTCGCTCCTCGGCCGATTCAACCGTCACGCCTGTCGCGGGCTGGGAAGGCTGTTCCTTTGCGCGTCTCAGATATTCTGCCCGGCCCAGCCGATGGGTCAGTAACCAATAACTCACCACGCCAAGGCAGGCAGTTAACTGGACCGCTGCGACCCCTAGTAGCCAGGCGCTCTGTTGAGCGCTACCGGCAGTGATACCCACAACATGAGGCGAATGCCAAATCAGGACGATCAGACCCAGACCTATCACCAAGACGAGCGTGATGAACCCGATCCCTACAAAACGTGGAATGTTCATACAAGATTCCTTTCACATACCCGTGGAGACAGGGGTCAAGGCCAGGGCCCAGAGCGCGGTTTTGTCTGAACCCTCCCCGGAAAAAACAAGTTGCGGCTCGACTTCCCGATGCAGGCGCAATACCGCCGCGGTGATTGCCAGCCACGGCGTAGCTGCCCCGGCGCAGCCAAGCAGTGCATCCAGATCGGTCATCCCTTGGCTGCCATCGACTGCAGGTAGCAACGCAGACATCGTTGAAGACAGCGACACGTTCCACGACTCACCAATACCGGCGCGCCAGACATGGCCAACGCGCTCAGGCTGCAACGGCACCCAATCCAACGCCCGACGTGCGGTTTGCATTAACGATTCGTCGCTCTGCTCGTTTTCAGATTCAGACACGGGTTCAGGACGGTGGAGGCAGCCAAGCGATTGAAGAGCGCCCGGCACTGCCTGATTTGCCAAGAGCAAACCGACCGCCACTTCCGCGCTGTTTTCGATGTGCGACGGTGCGATTTGCAGCGCAATCACCATCAGCAGGCCTTGATCCGTTGCGCGGTGATCGAGCCAATGGTCGATAGCTACCAGCCCCTTCCCCGTTAAAGGCGCTTGAGCCTGGCGGATACCTGATTGGTGCCACGCCTGATTCCAGAGGTGCTGGAGGGTGTCATCGGCCACATTCGTATCAACAGAGAACAGTAACGCGACAGGCGCATCCAGCGGGGCCTGCGACAGCGTCGGCGCAAGATCAACAAGCAGGTTGGCAAAGGCCTCGCTCAGCAGGGTTTCATGGGCCTCATCTACCTTGCCGGGTAACCGGCTGTGGCGTTCGACGAGCCCATGTCGAGATACCTGGGACCTGATGGCGACTTCGCCCCTGAGCAGCGCATCAAGCTGGGTGTCCACCTGTGAGTACGGCGCTCGCAGTGCGCTGTGCAGACTCATGCCCATGATAGAAAGCGAGCGACGCCCAACACTGATCCGCAGATCCAGGTCCTGCTCCCGTGACTCATCCCAGCCATCGGCCGAACGCTGCTGGCCGATGAAGATCATTGTTCTCATCCCGGCAAGGGCGGCCCATACCGCAACCGGCCATAAGACTGCCGGCCCCATAAGCAGCAGTGGGGCATCCTGCGTCCGGGGAACCAGTAGCGCCTGCGCGACCAACCCCGCCGCCACCAGCAGTCCCAAGGCACCAAGCCACAGCCCAATCCGAGGCCGCCCCGGGCGCTCTGCAAGCGGGAGCACGTGATCCAGTCTGACGGGCATGATTAACCTGCACTCGCTTGTGGCATGGACGAAATCAACAGGCATCCGCATGCGCAGAGATGACCGTGGAACGCGATCGGGACCCCATTGTCATTGAACACGGCATGCCCTTCTGCGACGAACGTCGGGCCGTGCCCAGGCAGCGGGCAAAAAACGGGATCGTTCAAACGGGCGACGCCGATACCGCCGAACTTCATGACGTCAGAGCCCGTGAGCACCTGCCCGCCTCCAGTGTGTGTGTCGCCTTTGCGGATGATGTTTTGCATGTTTGCCTCGCTGTTTCTCTCGAATAAAAGATGACCAAGCCCATCCGAACTCGTATAAGTTCGGGACGTAACAGGGCCATGCGTACAAAGTGCATCAATGAAACAGTCCGTTGGAAAAAGCGCTGGTATTCCTTCCGCCTTTTCCAAGCATTACTGGAAGTTACCTGTTAAATAACTTTCGTTCGCACGGGAGCATCGCCAGCTTTAATGCTGCCGGCGGATTTCCCGAAATCCCCTCAGAGTACTTATGGTGTTGGGCGGATCAGCGAACAGACCGAGCCTCCCCTGATCAATTGTTCAAATCTTTTTAAACGGACGTGTGCATCTCTGAATGCTTTTACAACCAGGTGCCAGATCAAACATGAGCCATTAGAAGTCCGCGGCAATCTTGGCCAGCTAGCGCATGGATTCAAAATGCGTGACCGCACTGTTTCGCAGATCCACCTCCTTGTTCTGGAACTACCGCTGACGACTGATTGCCAGTGTCGGCACCGTGGAATGAGCGGTGAAACAATTGCATTTCGTTTCAAACGAAAGTCCTTGTGAGCGCCCATGGCAGGATTACCAGCTTCCATAGGGAATACCGTGCTGGTCGATCCAGGCCTGGGCCTTTGGATTAGGTGCTCGGTAAAACAACCCTTTTCCGTTTCGATAAGGGCCAAGAGGCTCGACTTCAGCCTGAAAACGACCTACTTCGGTGAAACCCAGGCAGGCGCCGCCGACCCAAACTTTTACGATGCCTCCGGGGGCCATGCCAAGCGCGATGATGTCGCGATAGTCGGTTTTCCATCGCTGTTTAAACTTGCAAAGGACTCGTTCGGGCCGAACCATCTCATCACGTACCCACTGGGGAATTAGGATGTTGATCTTGTAAGCCTGCGGCTCGACCAAAGACTGCCAACGTAGAAAGATCCGGTCCGGCAAATCTACATTATTTATGGGCTTGGATTTACCCCCGCCTTTATGCCAACCCTCTACTTTACCGGTGTAGCTAACCACGCCCCCATGTACCCGGTAAAAAGCGAGGCCGCGTTTATCCAGTACATCGACAGTTTCTACCCATACCTCCATATGCTTGGGCGCAGCTAACCCGACGTACCAAGCCGGGTACGGCAGCTTGGGCGTCGGCGGCAATCTCGGCCCATTCGCACACGCGCTTAGGCTGCACAACAAAACTACCGCACAGGCCAGGCGCTTCATTCTCGATACACAGTCGGCCTCAGATTGCCCATGCGGGCGCCGTGGGCTTGGCGGCACCACACGACTATTGAACCGAAAGTCCTTG
>NZ_JARVSX010000052.1:0-43563 GCF_030208975.1 Pseudomonas sp. ME-P-057 | reverse complement strand
CACCCCCGTTTGCTGCGCGACAGCGCGGCGTCTGGACGACGGGGGATCTCCTACACGTTGAGACTGCGATTCACCGGCAAGCCGGCTCCTACAGGTCGGTGTGTCGGTGGGCATGTTGAGGCCGACGCGAAAACTGTAGGAGTGAGCTTGCTCGCGATAGCGGTGGCTCAGCGACGTTGATATCGACTGAGCCGACGCTTTCGCCAGCAAGCCGGCTTCTACAGGTCGGTGTGCCGACGGGCATGTAGAGGCCGACGCAAAAACTGCGGGAGTGAGCTTGCTCGCGATGGCGGTGGGTCAGCGACGATGATATCGACGGCCCCGACGCCTTCGCCAGCAAGCCGGCTCCTACAGATCAGTGCATATCCTGTCGACAGGCGCGTTGAGGCCGACGCAAAAACTGTAGGAGTGAGCTTGCTCGCGATCGCGGTGGCTCAGCGACGATGATATCGACTGACTCGACGCCTTCGCCAGCAAGCCGGTTCCTACAGGTCGGTGCATATCCTGTCGACATGCGCGTTGAGGCCGACGCAAAAACTGTAGGAGTGAGCTTGCTCGCGATGGCGGTGGGTCAGCGACGATGATATCGACTGAGCCGACGCCTTCGCCAGCAAGCCGGCTCCTTCAGGTCGGTGCATATCCTGTCGACATGCGCGTTGAGGCCGACGCAAAAACTGTAGGAGTGAGCTTGCTCGCGATCGCGGTGGCTCAGTGACGTTGATATCGACCGCGCCGACGCCTTCGCCAGCAAGCCGGCTTCTACAGGTCGGTGTGCTGACGGGCATGTAGAGGCCGACGCAAAAACTGCGGGAGTGAGCTTGCTCGCGATGGCGGTGGGTCAGCGACTATGATATCGACGGCCCCGACGCCTTCGCCAGCAAGCCGGTTCCTACAGGTCGGTGCATATCCTGTCGACATGCGCGTTGAGGCCGACGCAAAAACTGTAGGAGTGAGCTTGCTCGCGATGGCAGTGGCTCAGCGACGTTGATATCGACCGCGCCGACGCCTTCGCCAGCAAGCCGGCTCCTACAGGTCGGCGCATATCCTGTCGGCGGGCATGTTGGGGCCGACGCAAAAACTGTAGGAGTGAGCTTGCTCGCGATAGCGGTGGCTCAAAGACGTTGATATCGACTGAGCCGACGCTTTCGCCAGCAAGCCGGCTCCTACCGATCGGTGAATAGATACCCGAAGGCGGAGCCGGTTAGATCAGCTCGACAACCACCGGCGGCAGACCACGGATCTCGCCTACGGCCAGGCCTGGCCCGGAGGTTTTGTACATGCCGGTATACGACCCGGTGGTGATCACCATCTCCGGCGTCACGGTCAAGCCGTTCTGGGTGTGGTGGTTGACCAGCCACGGCAGCAGGCGCCGTGGATCACCAGCAGGATTGGCGCCGTCGCCGGGCACGATGTCTTCATCCGCGAAGGTGAAGGTCAGGGCAGGCTCGACGAAGGGGAAGTGCGGGTCGTAGTCAACGAACTCGCCAATGATCAACGCGCCGTGGTTGAGCAGATCGCCCAACGCCAGCAGCGGTTCGATTTTCGGCCAGGCGGCAAAGCGGCTCGACACCACTTCAATGGTCGCGCCCATCGAGGCGATGCTGCCCAGCACCTCATCATCCGAATAGGGCTGTTCGCGTGGGGTGAATGCGCGGCTGAGGCGGAAGGCGATTTCCAGCTCAAGGATGGGCGAAGGGTAATCGACGCATTCGACCTGACTGCCGCTGGCAAAAATACCGTCGTCCGGCAACAGCGCACCGTTGATTGGCCCGGTGGGCGACTTGGAGCCGACCTTCCAGCCGCCGACCGAGGTCTCGCGCAATCGAAGGATTTCCCGTTGCAACGCGTAGGCGCTGGCGGCATCGACAGGCACGCTGTCAGCGGGGATTTCGGTGATTTTCTGACCGCGATGCATGGCATCGACAATCAACTGGGCAATGTTCGCTGGGTGAGACGATGGATTCACGCGGGTCTTCCTTCAGGCCATTGATGGAAAGCGCTCCGGGCCGGTCGCCGTAACGGCGAGGGCCTTTCGGAGCCAGCGTGACTACTCTAACCCGATTTGCGGCATCACATCCCAGCGCAAGCACAAAAGGGCGTTAGCTGTGCTCGCACGCGTCACCCAGACGTGTGTACTCCAGTTTGTGGGCCACGCCTTTGCTGTCGATGTATTCCATCTGTGCCTTGACCGGGGCGCAAGGGTTGGCGGCGTTATTGGCACTGGTGATACGCACCACCTTGGCAATGTCCAGGTCTTCGCTGTAATCATACTGGGCCGTTTGCGCCGACGTTGCAGTCGAGCTCTGGGGTGAGCCCGGCTCGCCGGCAAAGGCAAACAGGCTGGTGAGGGAAAGCGCGACAAACAGGGGAAGTTTCATGGGGGGCTACTCGCAGGTCCGTGGAAGGCGAGCGCAGGGGAGTGGCTCGCTGATGGAGCCATCTTAGGCAGCCGCACGTGTGGCGAAAAATGGTGCGTGTCGATAGCGCCCATCAGTGCAGCTGATGATCTTCAGCCCGGCAGAGGCCCGAGAATCTCGTGGATGAGCGCAATGAATGCATTCACCCGCCGTGACCGGCGATGGTTCGGCAGAAACAGCGCGGACACGTGACCCTTGGCATTATCGGGATGCGCCGGCTGGTGAGCGAACAGCTCCAGCAACTGGCCGCTTTCAATGTCCTGGCCCACCAGCCAGTCCGGCAGCAGCGCGACACCCGAGCCGGCCAGCACCAGTTCGCGCAGCACCTCGGCGTTGTTGCTCTTGAAGCGCCCGCGCACCGGCACGCGAACCTCGCCACTGTCAGCAATGAACGTCCACGCCTGCTGCGGATTGCCAAAGTTGAAACGCAGGCAATCGTGACCGGCAAGGTCTTGCGGTATCTGCGGCTGGCCGTGGTCGGCGAGGTAGTGCGCGCTGGCCACGACCCGTCGGCGGAACTGGCCGACCGGTCGACAGACCACGCCATCCATGGCCGCAGGCGTTCCCAGACGGATCGACACATCGACGCGATCGGCAAACAGATCGACGACCGTGTCAGTCAGCGTGATGTCCAGCTCCAGGCGCGGATGACGTGCCATGAAGCGCGCCAGGTGTGGCGCGATGACCCGGCGCCCGAATGCGGTCGGCACTGACACCCGCAGCGGCCCGGAAGGCTCGTCCTGGCTGTCCATCACGGTGGCGTCGGCTTCTGCCAGATCATCCAGAATCTTGCGCGCGCGCAGGTAATACGCCGCCCCCGCATCGGAGATCGTGACCTGCCGCGTCGAGCGATTGAGCAGCACCGTGCCCAGTTCGGCTTCCAGGGCATCGATCATGCGCGTGACGCTGGAGGTGGCGACGCCTAGCTGTCGAGCGGCTGCGGAAAAGCCTTTCACATCGACCGTTTCCACGAACATCTTCAGCGCCAGCAGCTTGTCCATGAGTCTGTGTTCCTGTGCGGTGAGTGCAATGCGCAATGCTGCCGACAGTCGCAGCCGGGCGCGCGGCGGGTCAGCGTGGTCCGGCGTTGTAGTTCAGATCTTCGCGTAAACGCTGGACGCAGAAGTCGACAAAGGAGCGCACCTTGGACGAACCCCGGCGGCCCTCGACGTAGACCACGTAAACCGGCAAGGGCGTGACCTCGAAGGTTTCGAGCACCGCACGCAGTGTGCCCGCCTGCAGGTGCTGACGGATCTGATACGACGGCACCTGGGTCAGACCCCAACCATCAAGAGCGGCATGAATCGAGGCCGTAAACGAGGTCAACGACAGCCGTGATTGCACCTTCAGCTCCTGATGCTGGCCATCGATCCGGAACGTCCATGCGGGGCTGCGCCCGCCGATCAAGACGGAGACGGTTTCCCGCTCGACCAGCTCCTGCGGGTGCAAGGGCGTACCGTGGGTCGCCAGATAGTCAGGGGAGGCGCAGACCATGCGGCGGACAACGCCAACCTGAATGGCGGTCATGGAAGAGTCGGCCAGTTCGCCGATGCGCACCGACACGTCAATGCCTTCTTCCAGCTGACCCGCCACGCGGTCCATCAACAGGCCGCGAATCTGCACTTGGGGATGGTGGCTCAGGTAATCGGTCATGACCGGGGTGACATGCAGGTCACCGAACACCTGCGGCGCGGTGATGGTCAGCAACCCGCGCGGCGTGGCGTGGATGCCGGCGGCTGCGCTTTCGGCCTCGTGCAGGTCGGCCAGCAGGCGCCGGCAGTCTTCGGCAAAGCGCTGGCCGGATTCGGTCAGCCGCAACTGCCGGGTGGTGCGCACAATGAGCAATGTGCCGAGCCGCGCTTCAAGCTGCGCGACGGCGCGGGTCACGGTGGCCGTGGACACGTTCAGATTGCGCGACACCGCCGCGAAGCTGGGGCCTTCGGCGACAGCGGCGAAGAGGGTCATTTCCTGGATGCGGTCCACTGAGCGTCCTTCGAGCCGACAAGAACGGCAGTCTGAGGGAAATCCGGGCGAGCGGAAAGGGCTGTTCCAGCCAGCCGGAAAAACGACCGTGCGGTCATGTTTGCTTGGTGATCCGTGCACGGCTTCTATATTCTTGCTGACGCTGGACTTCTCGTACGGCTGGCCGGCATTCGGCACGGCAATGGACACCCGCATTCACGCAAGGCCAAAGGAACGCTGATGAGCACCACCAGCACGCCGCTCTCCGGCGTCAACCAGCCATTGAAGGGCATCGCACTGATCCTGTTTGCGACCTTTCTGTTTTCCAGCCACGACACCCTGTCCAAATACCTTTCCGGCATTTACCCGATCATGATGGTGGTCTGGGTCCGTTACGTGGTGCACACCGGGCTGATGGCGTGCATTTTCATGCCGTCCTCCGGGCTGCGCGTGCTGCGCACCAAGCGCCCCGGGCTGCAGGCGCTGCGGGCGGTGTGCCTGCTGGGCACCAGTTTGCTGTTCACCAGCGGCCTGATGTTCATCCCCATCGCCGAAGCCACGGCGGTCAACTTCCTCGCGCCGTTACTGGTGACGGCCTTATCGGTGCCGTTGCTCAGGGAGAAGGTCAGCCGTGGTCAATGGATCGCTGTGCTGGTGGGCTTCAGCGGCGTGCTGGTCATCGTTCATCCTGGCGGCGAACTGTTCAGGCCGGCGGTGTTGCTGCCGCTGGGCTCGGCCTTGTGCTTTGCCTGCTACCAGCTGCTGACCCGTCTGGTCGCGGCCCACGACAGCCCGACCACCAGCAACTTTTTTGCCGGCCTGTTCAATAGCCTGTTGATGAGCGCGGTCGTGCCGTTCTTTTGGCAGTCGCCGGAATGGAAGCACATTCCGTTCATGCTGGCCCTTGGCAGCTGCGGAATGGTCGCGCACTTGATGCTCACCCAGGCGTTCCGCTTTGCAGCGCCGGCGATGCTGGCACCATTCGGCTACTGCCAGATCGTCTTTGCCGGGGTATGGGGCTATATCGTGTTCAACCACGCGCCGTCACTGACGGCGCAGGCCGGCATCGCAATCATCTGCCTCAGCGGCCTGGCGGCTGCCTGGCAACAACGAAAGAAGGGCGGTTGATGCCGAATGGCTTCACGGTTGGTGCGGTATCACGACGTGTTGTTCGCGGGTCAACGCGCCTGCAATCGCGCCGCGCTGAAGTCGTTTTTTTCAACGCCTGAGTCCGGCGAGCTTCATGCGTCGTTTTCCGCGTCCACGCGCATCTTCACAGTCACACCCGACCCACACGCTCTTTTTGCCTGAGGCCGAACGATGTCGCAACGCCAGTCCACGCTGATCGCCCTGCTGGTGGCCGTCACCTTTTTCATGGAGAACCTCGACGCCACGGTGATCGCCACGGCGATGCCGGAGATGGCCAGGACATTCGGTGTGGCGGCGGTGGATCTGAACATCGGCATGAGCGCTTACATGCTGGCGATTGCCGCGTTCATTCCACTCAGCGGCTGGCTGGCCGATCGTTTCGGGTCGCGACGTGTCTTCGGCGCAGCGATCGTGCTGTTCACCGCGTCCTCGATGTTGTGCGGTCTTAGCAGCAGCCTCGAAGCCTTCGTCGCTGCCCGGGTGCTGCAAGGCATGAGCGGCGCGATGATGGTGCCGGTGGGGCGGCTTGCGGTGATGCGCGCGACGGAGAAAAAGGACCTGGTCCGGGCCATTTCGCTGATCACCTGGCCGGGGCTGGTGGCGCCGATACTCGGGCCGCCACTGGGCGGGTTCATCGTCACCCATGCCTCCTGGCCATGGATCTTCTACCTCAATTTGCCCCTCGGCGTGCTGGCCTTGATCGCCACGCTGATCCTCATCCCCAGGCACAACGAGACCCGCGCACGGGCGTTCGACCTCAAGGGATTTTTGTTGCTGGGCATCGCCTGCACCGCGCTGCTCTTCGGCATGGAGCGGCTTGGGCAGGGCCACGGCAGCCAATGGCCGGGTCTTGCCGTTGTAGCACTTGGCATTGTCAGCGGCGCCCTGGCCTGGCGGCACATGCGCGCTCACCCGCATCCGCTGATGAACGTGGCGGTGGTGCACATCCGCACGTTCAGCGTCAGCCTGCTGGGTGGCTCGGTGTTTCGCATTGCCATCAGCACCTTGCCGTTCCTGCTGCCGCTGATGTTCCAGTTGGGCTTCGGCCTGTCCGCGTTTGACGCCGGCTTGCTGGTGCTGGGCGTATTTGCCGGCAATCTGGCGATGAAACCCTTCACCAGCGTCATCATGCAGCGCTGGGGTTTTCGCCATGTGCTGCTGGTCAACGGGTGTATCGGCGTGGCGGCCATCGCCGCCTGCGCGTTGCTCGGGCCGGGCATGAGCTGGCCGCTCATTCTGCTGATCCTGTTCATCGGCGGGCTGTCGCGCTCGATGCAGTTCACCGCCTTCAACACCCTGGGGTTCGCCGATGTGCCCAAGCCACAGATGAGCGATGCGTCGACGATGTTCAGCATGTGTTTCCAGCTGAGCATGGGCCTGGGCGTGGCGATCGCCGCGTTATTGCTGCGCGGTGCGATGTACGTGCATGGCAATGACGGGCACGCCATGACCGCCGATTTCCAGCTGACGTTCCTCGGCGTGGCGCTGATTGCGGCGTTGGCGTTGCTGGACAACCGCCGTGTGTCGGCGCGGGCGGGTGAGGCGCTGCTGCAACCCAAGACCTGACAGGCTTGCGGCCGCGGGCCCGGTAACGAGCCCCCGCACTGGCCAAAACCGTCAGGCGTTCTGCGCGCTTTGACTATTGCCCATCGGCGCGCCAGAGCGGAGTATTTCGTCACTCCAACAATAAAAGTCTAAGGACGACACAATCATGCAGATCGAAGGCAAGGTGTTTCTGGTCAGTGGCGGCGCGTCCGGGCTGGGTGCGGCCACCGCACAGATGCTCATCGACGCAGGGGCCAGGGTGATGCTGGTCGACGTCAACGCCCAGGCGCTCGCCGCCCAGGTGCAGACGCTAGGCGCCAATGCCCGCGGCACTGTGTGCGACATCACCCAGGAAAGCGCGGTGCAAGCGGCGCTGGACGATGCGCTGGCTGCGTTTGGCCAGATCAACGGCGTCGTCAATTGCGCAGGCATCGTCGGCGCCGAAAAGATCCTGGGCAAAGAAGGCCCTCATGCTCTGGACAGTTTCAGCCGCGTCATCAACGTCAACCTCATCGGCAGCTTCAATCTGTTGCGCCTCGCTGCGGTTGCGATTGCCGAAAGCGCGCCTGATGCGGGCGGCGAGCGCGGCGTCATCATCAACACCGCTTCGGTTGCAGCGTACGACGGCCAGATCGGCCAGGCCGCCTATGCAGCGTCCAAAGGCGCCATTGTCAGCCTGACGCTGCCGGCCGCCCGTGAACTGGCGCGCTACGGCATTCGCGTCATGACCATCGCCCCGGGGATCTTCGAAACCCCGATGATGGCCGGCATGACCCCGCAGGTTCGCGAGAACCTGTCCGCCGGGGTGCCATTTCCGCCGCGGCTCGGCAAGCCGGAAGAATACGCAGCGCTGGTGCGCCACATCATCGACAACAGCATGCTCAACGGCGAGGTCATCCGCCTCGACGGTGCCCTGCGCATGGCTGCGCGCTAATCGAGGAGGCTTCATCATGTCACTGAACAAACGCCAGATTCCGAATGACGACCCCGTGGTGATCGTCAGTGCCGCGCGCACGCCCATGGGGGCTTTTCAGGGTGATCTGAAAAGCCTGACCGCCCCGGAGCTGGGCGCCGCAGCCATCCGCGCCGCCGTGACCAGAGCGGGTATCGAGCCCGCCGACGTCGACGAGGTGCTGTTCGGCTGTGTGCTGCCGGCCGGTCTCGGCCAGGCGCCGGCGCGCCAGGCCGCATTGGGCGCCGGTCTGGGCGACGCGACCCCATGCACGACGTTGAACAAGATGTGCGGATCGGGCATGCAGGCGGCCATTCTTGGCCACGACATGCTCCTGGCAGGCAGCGCCGAGGTGGTGATCGCCGGTGGCATGGAAAGCATGACCAACGCGCCGTATCTGTTGGAAAAAGCCCGCAGCGGCTATCGCATGGGTCACGGTAAAATCATCGATCACATGTTTCTCGATGGCCTCGAAGACGCCTACGACCGCGGTCGCCTGATGGGCACCTTTGCCGAGGAGTGCGCAGGCCTTGAGAATTGCAGCCGGGAGGCGCAGGACGCCTTTGCCGTCGCGTCTCTGACCCGTGCGCAGGAAGCCATGACGCGGGGCTGGTTCGATGCTGAAATCGTCCCGGTTGAAGTTACCGTGGGCAAGGAGCGCAAAACCATCCGCCAGGATGAACAACCGCCCAAGGCCCGGCTGGACAAGATCCCTCAGCTCAAACCTGCGTTCCGTGAAGGCGGCACAGTGACGGCGGCCAACTCAAGCTCGATCTCCGATGGCGCGGCGGCGTTGACCCTGATGCGCCAATCCGAAGCCCGCCGACGTGGCCTTGCTCCCCTGGCGGTCATTCACGGCCACGCCGCTTACGCCAACGAGCCCGGCCTGTTTCCGACGGCTCCGGTGGGGGCAATTGACAAGCTGATGAGCAAAACCGGGTGGTCGTTGAGCGAAGTCGACCTGTTCGAGATCAACGAGGCATTCGCAGTGGTAGCGCTGGTGACGATGAGCCGTCTGCAGCTGCCACACGAGAAGGTAAACGTGCACGGCGGAGCTTGTGCCCTGGGGCATCCCATCGGTGCATCGGGTGCGCGAATTCTGGTGACGCTGCTGTCGGCCCTGAAGCAACGCGGGCTGCGGCGCGGTGTGGCAGCGATCTGCATCGGCGGTGGAGAGGCGACTGCGATGGCGGTTGAACTTGTTGACTAAAAATCAACGGGTTACAGGTCGTAATCAATCTAGATAGTCGCGTTGCCGGCCAAGTTTTCTACTTGAATAATTAGGACAAAAATCAATGAGTTACTCGACAATCCTCAAAGAGATCAAAGGTCGTGTCGCGCTGCTGACCCTCAATCGTCCTGAGGCGCTAAACGCCCTCAATGCGCAGCTGATCAGCGAGCTCAACCACGCCCTCGACGAGTTGGAGCGTGACCACGGGATTGGCTGCATCGTGCTCACCGGCTCGGCCAAAGCGTTCGCTGCCGGCGCGGACATCAAAGAGATGGCCGAGCTCAAGTACCCGCAGATCTACCTGGACGATTTGTTCAGCGACAGCGACCGGGTGGCTAATCGCCGCAAACCCATCATCGCCGCCGTGTCCGGCTTTGCCCTGGGTGGGGGCTGCGAACTGGCGTTGATGTGCGACTTCATCCTGGCGGCAGACAACGCACGATTCGGCCAGCCGGAAATCAAGCTGGGCGTGTTGCCGGGAATGGGCGGTACGCAGCGGCTGACCCGCGCGGTCGGCAAGGCCAAGGCCATGGAAATGTGCCTGACGGGGCGCATGATCGACGCCGTGGAGGCGGAAAGCGCCGGCTTGGTGGCGCGGATAGTGCCTCAGGAGCAATTGCTTGATGAAGCACTGAAAGTCGCGGCGGTGATCGCCGCGAAATCCTTGCCGGTAGCGATGATGGTCAAGGAAAGCGTCAACCGCGCCTTTGAAGTCAGTCTGGCCGAGGGCATTCGTTTCGAGCGCCGGGTGTTTCATGCCGCGTTTGCCAGTGAAGACCAGAAGGAAGGCATGGCGGCGTTCATTGAAAAGCGCGAACCGGCGTTCAAGCACCGTTGATTTAGTCGCACGCTTTTTCCCCTGAATGTCTGCTTATGTGCGGTGATGTTAGGCACCGGGGGCAGGTCTCTGAGTCAGGCAGTGGCAGGCCAGCGCTTGGCAGGGGTGTGTTCTGGCGCCGGCGTGTATAAAATGCGCCGGTCGCCGCGGTTGCACCCCGGCAAGTCATCATCGATTACCCATTTTCAGCGTTTACCGCTACTGGCCTGGCGTGCGAAGTGCGCGGGCTGCGAGCGGTTTATCGCCATCGGAACAAGAGAGCAATCATGGGCGCACAGTGGAAGGTCAAACACAAAGAAGCGGCTGCCAACGCCAAAGGGCGGATTTTCGGCAAGCTGTCCAAAGAGATCATGATTGCCGCGCGTTCAGGGGCTGATCCCGACATGAATGCCCGCCTGCGTCTGGTGGTCGAGCAGGCCAAAAAGGCCTCCATGCCGCGCGAAACCCTTGAGCGCGCCATCAAGAAAGGCGCCGGGCTGCTGGGCGAGCACGTGCACTTCGAGAAGCTCACCTACGAAGGCTTTGCGCCGCACAAGGTGCCGGTCATCGTCGAATGCCTGACCGACAACATCAACCGGACCGTGTCCGAGATTCGCGTGCTGTTCCGCAAGGGCCAGCTGGGCGCCGAGGGCTCGATCACCTGGGACTTCGATCACCTGGGCATGATCGACGCGGCGGCTACGTCCGCCGATGCCGATGCCGAAGAAGCCGCCATCGAGGCCGGCGCGCAGGACGTTGAACAAGGCGAAGAGGGCGTCGCGACGTTCTATACCGATACCACTGACCTTGACGCGGTGTGCAAGGCGCTGCCTGACTTCGGCTTCACCGTTGAGTCCGCGAAAATCGGCTACCGCCCGAAGAATCCGGTCGAGGGTCTGAGTGAGGAGCAAATGGCCGAGGTTGAAGCATTCCTTGAAGCCATCGACAGCCACGATGACGTGCAGAACGTCTACGTGGGGCTCGCCGGTTAACGCTGCGGTGGGTGGGGATCGGTCCTGCCGGTGCTGGCTATCAGCCGTTGAACCTGATGCCTCAAGGACCTCGGCATAACGCGCCGTCTGCACAGATCCTGAACGCAGCGCAGAACCTGTAGGAGCCGGCTTGCTGGCGAACCCGGTGTATCTGCCATAAAGATGTCGACTGACACGACGGGTTCGCCAGCAAGCCGGCTCCTACAGAAATGGGGTTTCATCGAATAACGGTGGTGTGCCTGGCTTCTACAGGAAGGGATCTCATCCGCCTGACGGTGATGTGCCTGGCTGCTTCAGCCTGATTTTCAGGCTGGCACAGATCCCGAACGCAGCGCAAAAACCTGTAGGAGCCGGCTTGCTGGCGAACCCGGTCAACCAGCGATATAGATGTCGACTGACACGACCGGTTCGCCAGCAAGCCGGCTCCTACAGAATGGGTTCTCAGCCGATTGACGGTGGTGTGCCTGGCTGCAGCAGTGTTTGCCGGCCCCTACGTTTAATCCGAGGCAAGGTCTAACGACCTCTGCACGCTGCAACCCGCTTCAAACCCCAAATATTCAGGCATCAAGCTGCCGCTCGATCTCCGCAAATCCGGGCCGCTGCATCACGTCCGCCTGCACGCAGCGCTGTGCCAGCTCCTGCAGCTGCGCAGTGTGCGGGTCGCTCGCCTCGCAACAGTCCAGCAATTCCCTCAACAGTATCCCGAATGCCCTGACCTCGATGCGTTCCAGCCTGAGGCCGGTTTCAACGTCGGGATAAAACGCGGCTGCGCCAAAGTCGCCGAGCAACGTGTCGGCGTGTTCATTCCACAGAATATTGTGCGCGTACAGGTCACCGTGGTTGATGCCGCGGGCGTGCAAGTGCCCGCAGGCGGCGGCGATTCCGGCAGCCATTCGCGTTACGCTCGACAGGCTGAGCTGCGTGCCACCATAAGTGTCTCGGGTGCAGGATTCCAGGGTCGGCGGGCGGGCGAGGGTCATGAAGGAGGGCGCAATCAGTTCCAGGACCAGACCCCGTACGGCCTGCGGATGGTCTTCGATCTGCCCGAGCACCGGGATCAAATGCGCATGCCGACCCGCTGCGATACACGCCTGCATCTCGTTCAACGGCGAACCGTCGCTGGTGACGTCGCCCTTGTACAGCTTCACCGCCACGTCGACTGCCGGGGTGACGTCGTCTGCGCGCCACACTGCCTGTTGAATCACCCCCGAAGCGCCTTCTCCCAACACCTGTCCCAGCGTGAGCTGCTGCCAAGGAATCTGCCGGACCGGCGCCTCGGTATGAATGTCGTTCAGCGGGTTGCCGGCGAAGGCCAGCCAGGCCAGCGCAGGCATCTCCAGCAGCCAGCGCGGCAGCTCATGCAGTTGATTGACCGCGATGCGCAGCAATTCGAGGCGCTGGCAGCCGGCCAGCGATTCAGGCAATTGTCTCAGCCGATTGCCGGCAAGCATCAGTTTTTGCAGCTGCGCGCACCCTCCGATAGCGTCGGGCAGCGTTTCGATGCGGTTGTCCGTCAGCACCAGCGAGCGCACGTTCGGCGGCAGGGCGCTGGCGGGCACTTCGACGATCTGGCAGGCCTTGAAACCGACGAAAAACAATGCCTCGCACTGGCCCAGGCATTCGGGCAAGCGGGTGAAAGGACTGTTGGAGCAAAACAGGACTTTCAGGTGCTTGAGGCGATGCAGATCAGCCGGCAATTCAGTGAGCTGGTTGCCACTCAGATCAAGCACCTCCAGCGAATCGGCCAAGCTGAAGATTTCCTCGGGGAATGTGCTGAGGCCGTCTTTGAGGGTTAGCCGCGTGACGCCGGCCAGTTTGCCGGAACGCAGGTCTGCAAGGGTATGCATGGGGGGAAGGGCACCTATGATCGATGAGCCGGCATGATAGCGGCTCATCGTCCTGCGCGCTCGGCCGGTGAGGCCGGTACCGCAGCGCAACCATGCGCGGGACCCTGCGCGGAGTTGTGCCGTTCGGGCGATCAGCTCAGGCAGCGGTCCAGCAATTGATGCACGCGTTCAAGGCTCGGCGCCGATTCGGCATACAGAATGCGGTAAACCATCGGTGCCACCACGGCGTCGACCAGATCATCGGCCGAAGGGCTGTGTTCGCCGCGTTCCCGGGCGCGGTCGATGATGATCTGCAGCTGGTCGCGCACTATGTTCAGGCATTTGCCCGAGCACAGCGTGGCACTGCTCGCAACCACGTCGCGCATCATTTCCCGGCCTGGGGCGGAATTGGTTTCTTCAAGATAGACCTCGACCCACGTGCGCAGGTCATCGCGCAGGTTGCCGCAATCGACGGGTTCGTCCGGGCGCAGGCGTTCAACAGCGGCGTCGGCCAACAGCGAGGTCAGGTCACCCCAGCGCCGGTATATGGTCGACGGCGTGACGCCGGCACGGGCCGCAATCATGGGCACGCTGAGGGCAGAACGCTCTTGCTCCTGGAGCAAGTCGCGCACGGCTGCGTGAATCGATGTCTGCACCCGCGCACTGCGGCCGCCGGTGCGAATGCCTTCTTTGATAGCCATGGTGCGGACCTTAACACAAAGTATTTGCTTTAAGCGGAAGCTGCTCGCACACTCCAAACGCTAATTAATAGCTTTTGTGGCGTGCTTTTTTGGGAGAGTGTACCCGTGTCTGATTCTTTGCAGTACCCGCATGTCGATGGCCGGAGGCGCAGTCACCTTGGATTCCTGGCGTTCGTGCTGCTGTGTTTCTTCGCGGCCTCCAGTGCGCCCACTCCGCTTTACCACCTCTATCAGCAGGCCTGGGAGTTTTCGTCGGCGCTGCTGACGATCATTTTTGCGGTTTATGCGTTGAGCCTGCTGGCCACGTTGCTGGTGTTCGGCTCGCTGTCGGATTACCTCGGCCGGCGACCGGTCATCTTCCTTGGGCTGCTGCTGGAAATCGTCTCGATGCTGGTGTTCATCACTGCCACCGATGTCAGCGGGTTGATCCTCGCCCGGGTGCTGCAAGGCGTGGCGACGGGGATCGCGTCCAGTGCGCTGGGCGCGGCGATGCTGGACAGCGACGCCCGGCAAGGCCCGCTGCTCAACAGCATCACACCCATGTTCGGAATGGCGTTGGGCGCTCTGGGCACCAGCGCGCTGGTGGCGTATGCACCACTGCCCATGGCCCTGGCTTACGGGCTGCTGCTGACGGCGTTCGTGGGGCAGGCGCTTTACCTGCTGCGTGTGGCCGAGACGGTGACACCGCAGCCCGGCGTTCTAAAAACGTTGAGACCCAGGCTGGCGGTGCCGGCCCAGGCGCGGTCGATGCTGTTGTTGGTGCTGCCGGCGGACATCGCCGCCTGGGCGCTGGGCGGGTTTTTCCTGTCACTGGCGCCTTCTTTGCTGGCGGCAGCCACGGGCTCGACGTCGGTACTCAATGGCGGATTCGCGGTGGCGGCGCTGACCATCAGTGGCGCCTTGTCCATCCATAGCCTGAGGCTGCGGGCGCCCCGGCTGGCTTTGCTGGTTGGCTGCAGTTTTCTGGCAATCGGGGTGTCGGTGATCCTGGCGGCCGTCAATCTTGGCTGGCTGTGGTTGTTTTTCACGGGGGCGGTGGTCGCCGGGGTCGGCTTCGGCGCCAGCTTTCTTGGCGCCTTGCGCCTGCTGCTGCCGCTGGCGCACGCCCACGAGCGGGGCGCATTGATGGCGGCTTTTCTGGCCCTGAGTTACCTGGCCTTTTGCGTGCCGGCATTGATTGCGGGGGTTTCGATTAAAGCGGCGGGGCTGGTGACCACCACCAACGTCTACGGTGGGATGGTGGTCCTGCTGGCCTTGTCGGCACTGGCCGGCCTGCTGGTCCAACAGGCCGGCCGCACCCGAGCGGCGTGAGTGGGGTTAGCGGTTGTGACGCAGGATCGAGAAGTTCAGGGCGGCGGCAACGGTCAGCCACACCAGATAAGGGAACAGAATCAGCCCGGTGATGAGGTCCAGCTGAATCGCCATCACCACCATGGCCGCCACCACCAGCCAGAGCGCTACGATGATGACCATCCCGGCGAAGATCCGGTGGGCGCCGAAGAATACCGGCGTCCACAAGGTGTTCAGCGCAATCTGCGCGGCCCATAAGGCCAGCACTGTCTGGCTGCCGGGGATGAGGGTCAGGCGATAACCGGCCCACGCCAGTAACAGATAAATGGTCGTCCAGGCCACCGGAAACAACCAGTTGGGCGGGGTGAAGCGGGGCTTTTGCAGCCCGTCGTACCAACTGCCGGGCTGGAAGAGGATGCCGGTGCTGCCGGCAGCGCAGCAGGCGATGAGGAAGATGTAAAAAGTCATGTGGGGTCCTTTGCTGAAACCGTTGGGTTGCCGACCGCTCGGCCGTCTCAGCATTGGATGCGTCTGCGCGGGAAAGGTCCGCGCGAACGTGGATTAGTTCTGCTCGGCCAGTTGACGAAGGCGGTCTTGCACCGCGTCGTCGAAGATCATGTAAAGCGCTTCCACATCGGCCGGGCGCAGGCGCTTGGTCGTTTCCAGGCCGAGGATAAAGCTGATCTCCATGGCGCCCTCGCGTTCGAGGTCTTCTTTGGTGGTGGCGGCGTTCAGCGCGCGTACCAGATCGTCGATCGGCCCCTGAATGGGTTTCGGGAGCCTTAGTGCAGCAATTCGCTCTTGGGGCATTGCACAGTCCTGGGTATCGGGTGGGGCGGCGAACCGAAAGGCGGTGAGCCCTGGAGCCTGGGATAGGCGCGTATTGTGGCCGAGTTACGGCGCAGATCCCACCCGAGGAAACAAAATAGTGAACGGCCGGGAGGGAGTGAATGCCGCCGCCGATGTCGGGTAGGTATCGCTCAAGTTACAAACGAACGCGCCGACACCCTGTTCAGGAAGCCCGCACTCACTCGAACAGGGACGTGACATGTCAGCGATTTCTTCTGTTAGCCCGGCGCCATTGGCGTTGATGACCCAGCCGGTCACCAGGCCGGTCGCCAGCGTGGCGGTGAATGACACCGCCGTACCCGGTCAATCGGTCAGCTCGCCGTCGACGGTGGTCATGCTCGGTCAGGACACCGCCGTCAGCGACGCGCTGACCTACAACGTTCGCGGATTGATGCCCGATGCCATCGTGCCGCCGGCGTGGGAGTACTCGCGGCAGGATAAAGTGTCGGTCGTCATGACGGGCAATTTCGGCACCTCGGCGACTGCGGGCCGTTTCCAGGGCCTGGGCGCGACCTTGCTCAGCCAACTCGCCCAGACCGGCCAGAATATCTCCCAATCCGTGCTGCGTTCGTCTACCGGCAAAGCGCTGGAACCCTCGGAACTGGAAGCCGCGCAGAACCGGTTGCACAGCAATCCGGCCAACAGCATCAGCCTGACGCTGCAAACCGCGAGCGGCAAAACCATCGAATTGAGCCTTTCCAGCCAGGACGATGGCCTGGCGGTGCAGGCGCAGGTCAGCGGTGGCGCACTCACGGACGAGGAAATGAGCGCACTGGGTGCCATGGCTGACGGCTTCCAGTCAGCCATTGACGGGCTCACCTCCAAGCCGCCGACGCTCAAGCTGGATGCGCTGACTCAGTTCGACGCGAAGGCTTTTGCGTCGGTGGACCTGAAAACCTCGCTCAAACTTGAGGACGGCAGCGCCCAGACCCTTGCGCTGCACGCCGATGCCGACCGGCGCTCGGTCAGCATGAGCGGCGCGCTGGGCAATCTGGATCTGTCGGTGGACCTGAAGAACGCAGCCGTCCGCGGTGACAGCGCTCAGCAGGATAAGGCGCTTGCCGGTTACGTCAGTCAGATCGAGTCGGCCCGCAAACGCGGTGACGGTGACGCGAAGTTGCTGTCGATGTTCGAGGACGCTTTCAAGACGCTGCACAGCCATTACCCGGATACCCGGGTCTCCGCCGCCGCCCAGACCGTGAGTTCGATCGAACTGACCGACACGGATCACGGCCTGTTGACGGGCCTCGGGGACTTCACTGCATCGGTCAGCGAGAAGAGCGTGGAGGGCAACCCGGGTCGCCCGGGCGAGCTGGACACCTTCGCGTATACCTTGTCGCAGACCACGCAATCCAAAGGCCGCGATCAGCTCAACCGGACGATCGTGCAGGACCAGCAGTCGTCGCTGGTTGCCAGCTATCACAAGGCGTTGCCAGGTGCGCGCAAGCTGGAACTGACCACCGACCCTGCGACGCAGAATTATCTGTACTACCAGATCAGCGATCAGGCCAGCAGCAAAACCAGCATCGGCTATGAAAAGGGCGCACTGGTGGATGCGACGTTGAGCCAGTCTGCGAGCCAGTCGACGCGGATCTCCAAATACGTGATGGGTCGCCTTGAGTCAGACACGCATACACCGGTTTGGCGTTCTAAATCCCAAAGCTTCCTCAGCGTGCTGCAGCAAGCGTTGCAGCAGGACAAGGAAGCCAGGCAGGGTCGAGGCGTCTCCACGTTGGACGCCACTCTGGCCAGCCTCCATGCGAAGGTGTTGCTGCAGAGCGAGCCCTCGAACCTTATGTAGGACCGCGTGCCACCTGCAATCTCCCTGACTACCAAGTGTAGGACCGGCTTCAGCCGGGAAGGCGTCGGGAGGTACACCTGCGCTGCTGCGGCGCGGCGCAATCAGTCTTCCCGGCTAAAGCCAGTCCTACAAGACCGCGTGCAGTCTGCCATTTCCCTAACCACATGCAACTCCAAGTGTGGACCGACCTCAGCCGGGAAGGCGTCGGTGGGTACACCTTTGCTGCTGCGGCGTGGCGCGATCGGTCTTCCCGGCTAAAGCCAGTCCCACAGGGCCGCGTGCGACCCTCATGGCCAAGCCAGTCCTGCACGGCCGCATGGAGCCTGCCATTTCGCTGACTGCCTGCAATTCTAATAGTAGGACCGGCTTCAGCCGGGAAGGCGTCGGGAGGTACACCTTTGCTGCTGCGGCGTGGCGCGATCAGTCTTCCCGGCTAAAGCCGGTCCCACAGGGCCGCGTGAAGCCTGCCATTTCACTGACTGCATGCAACTCCAATTGTGGGACCGGCTTCAGCCGGGAAGGCGTCGGTGGGTACACCTTCGCTGCTGCGGCGTGACGCGATCAGTCTTCCCGGCGAAAGCCAGTCCTACAAGACCGCGTGCAGCCTGCCATTTCACTGACTGCATGCAACCCCAAGTGTAGGACCGGCTTCAGCCGGGAAGGCGTTGGTGGGTACACCTTTGCTGCTGCGGCGTGACGCAATCAGTCTTCCCGGCTAAAGCCAGTCCTACAGAGCCGCGTGCCATTTGCCATCTCCCTCACTACATGCGATTCATAGTGGGACCGGCTTCAGGCGGGAAGGCGCCGGCGGGGATGTCTTCGCTGCCGGATGTGCGCAATTGGCCGATGTCCGGAATCATTGCAGATCTGACATTGCCGGGCTTAAGCATGGCCTCTACACTCGCGTCAATCCACTAGATGACTGGTCTACTCAGTCATGTAGATGACCTGACGTCTTCACCGGACCGCCGATCAAAGCGGCGTCCGGATTCACAAGATCTCGGTAGACCCCTTTGCCGCCGCTGATCCAGTGCGCGAAAAACTTTCTGACTTTTCTGGAGTTCAACCCATGCCCAAGCAGCCTTTGCTCACCCATGTCACCCTCGGCCGACACGTGCTTAAAAACCGTATCGCCTTCCCGCCGTTGACGCGTCAACGGAGCCTGCAGCCGGGCAATATTCCGTCGGACCTCATGGCCACCTATTACCAGCAGCGCGCATCGGCCGGTTTCATGATCACCGAAGGCACGCAGATCGAGCCGCGCGGGCAGGGTTACGCCTGGACCCCGGGTATCTACACGCCCGAGCAGGTCGAAGGCTGGCGCAAGATCACCGACGCGGTGCATGCCGAAGAGGGCGTGATCTTCGCCCAGCTGTGGCACGTGGGCCGCGTTTCGCACCATGCCTTGCAGCCCGATGGCGAGGCCCCGGTTGCGCCGTCCGCCATCGCTGCGGCCAATGCCAAGGCATTCATTGAAACCGCGCCAGGTGCAGGGCAGCTGGTCGTGCCGCCGGTACCGCGCGCGCTGAGCGTCGAGGAAATCCGCGAGCTGGTGGAGCTGTACGCCCAGGCCGCCAAAAATGCGATCGAAGCGGGCTTCGACGGCGTGGAGATTCACGCGGCGAACGGTTATCTGGTCAACCAGTTCATTTCCGAGCACTCCAACCACCGTGAAGACCAATACGGCGGCTCGCTGGAAAACCGCCTGCGTTTCCTGCGCGAGATCGTCACGGCTGTGGCTGACGCCGTCGGCGGCGATCGCCTGGGGGTGCGTTTTGCGCCACTGTTTGCCAGCACGGATGAAGAGCGGGTTTACATCGGCCTGGTGGAAAGCGATCCCCATCACACCTACCTGGAAGCCATCAAGGTCCTCGAGAACGCTGACGTGGCCTACGTCTCCATCGCCGAAGCCGACTGGGACAACGCCCCCGAGCTGCCGGAGACCTTCCGCAGGGCCGTTCGCGAGGGCTTCAGCGGGCGCATCATCTACGCTGGCCGATACACGGCAGAGCGTGGCAATCGCCTGATTGATGCCGGCCTTGCCGACCTGATCGCGTTTGGCCGTCCTTTCATCGCCAACCCGGACTTGCCAGCGCGCATCGCCAACGGTTGGACGCTGAACCCGGTCAACCCCGCGACCTTGTACGGCGGGACGGAAGTGGGCTACACGGACTACCCGACCTACACCGAATAAATGAGCCTCAGCGGCAGCGCCTCCCCGGCGCTGCCCGGTTCATCGACACGCTGATGCGCTGAACGCGGAATGGGGCCGAACCCCGGTCCGACGGCTCAGCGCATGTACGTCTCGTAAAACGCCGCCGTTGCCAGATTCTTGTCCTTGGCCTCGAACATCACGTCGAAGCGGTCCAGAAACTCGGTGACGTACAGGTTGGTCCAGCGGTTCCACATCTGCGCACTGTGGGCGTACAGCTCGCGTTTCGGGATGACCTGCAGCAGCGCATCCATTTCCAGCTTCGCATCGGCAGCAAAACCCAGCTCCTGCAAACGCTCCTGGGGCTGCGAGTAATGCATCGCCGGGCGCACGCCGCGCCAGCTCTCGACAATCCGCTGGACACGCTCCGAGTCCGGCGCGATGTAGTCGTTCTCGTTGATCCAGCAGTGATGCACATCCAGCACCACCGGGGCCAGGTCCGCCAGCCCGAGGTAATCGTCCACCCCGTAGGTTTTCTCTTCGTTTTCGAACGTGATGGTGTTGCGCGCCTCTTGCGACAGCCGTGGCCATATCGCCCGAATGCCGTCGGCACCCAGGCGCCCGGCGATGTGCACGTTGCATTTGAAATCCTGAAACTGCCGCCCGTACCCCATCATGCGGATCATGTCGGCGTGGTACTCGAACTCGGCAATGCTGTTCTCCACCACCTCGGGGCGATCGGACCCCAGTACGCAGAACTGGCCCGGGTGCATCGACAGGCGAATCCCCGCATCGCGCGCGGCGTTGCCGATGGCCGCAAACCCGCCAATCAGGACGTCCTGAACCTCGGGTTGCCGGTAAAACGCGCTGACTTTCGGGTGGCTGTAAAATGGCAAGAGGTCACTGCTCAGACGCAACATGCGCAACGCCGGCGGCAAAGTTGCCACGTAGGCGAGCAGGGCCAGTTGGGCCTTCAGGTTGTGTGAGACCACCTCGAGCAGCCGCGCCCGAGCGACTTCTACGGCCACGCTGTCCATCCAGCGCAGGGTGGTGGTACGCGGGTTGAGCGCCGACTCGATCACTTTCAGCTCGCTCAGCGCCAGGCTGCGCTGCGGGTGGCGGTACTGGCATGCAAAGCCGATGCGTGCGGTAGACATGGCGTTTCCTCATCTCAAAGCAGGCTCAACGGTACTGAACCCCAAACAAACACGGCGAGCCAGGCTCGCCGTATTTCACCAGACCGGGCCGTCAGCTGCGTGTGGCGACCTCGTCCAGATGTTCCAGTAGCGCCAGCGGGTCTTCATAGACGCGCAGCGCGCCGGCACGTTCCAGTTCGCTGGTGTCGTAGCCGCCGGACAGCAGGCCGATGCCCGTCGCCTTGCAACGGCGCGCCGCCAGCATGTCCCAGATGGCGTCACCAATGACCAGACAGTCTTCGATCTTCGCGCCGATTTTTTCAGCTGCGGTCAGGAACAGGTCCGGGTCAGGCTTGCCATGGGTGACGTCGGTGCGGGTCACCAGATTGATCTGATCGGGCTTGAGGTCCAGCGCTTTGAGGTTGATCTTCGCCGTGTCCATCTCGCCGCTGGTGGCGATGCACCACTCAAAGCCTTCTTTGGTCAGGGTCTGCAGAAGTTCAACGGCGCCTGGCAGTGCAATGATCTGGCCCTGGGTTCGCTCGTAGGCCTCGGCGTGTTTTTCGCTCAGGCGTTTGGCCTGGGCTTCGCTGATCTTCATGCCCGTTTCGCGGGACAGCATCGTCAGCATCAGCCCGCCGCTCATGCCGATCTTGCGATGGATTCGCCACATGGCCAGGGGAATGTTTTCCGAATCGAGGGCTTCTTTCCAGGCGGTGACGTTCTGGTAGACGCTGTCGGTCAAAGTGCCGTCCAGGTCAAACAGGAAAGAGGTTTTAGGTCGCATGGTGATGCTCCGTGGGTACAGGTGTCATCCGCTGACAATGAACGTGAAAGTGGGCTCGCCCGGCAGTACCGGGCGGCCCGTTCGGTATGACCGGTCAGTCGATACGCGGGTGCTGTTGAACGAGGTTTTCGCGCTTGGCCTGCAGCTCGGCGATCTGTGTGTCGATGTCTTCGATCTTCTGCTCGATGTTGTCGTGATGCTCCTGCAGCAGCTCGCGTGCTTCATTGAGGTCCGAAGCGGCAGGGGCGGCGCCACGCAAAGGCTTGTTGGCGGTTTCTTTCATGGTCAGGCCGGTGATCAGGCCAATGACCGCCACGACCATCAGGTAGTAAGCAGGCATATACAGATCGTTGGTGGTCTCGACCAGCCAGGCCACCGCCGTTGGCGTAATACCCGCGATCAGCACCGAGACG
This sequence comes from Pseudomonas sp. ME-P-057, assembly GCF_030208975.1. Classification (NCBI taxonomy): domain Bacteria; kingdom Pseudomonadati; phylum Pseudomonadota; class Gammaproteobacteria; order Pseudomonadales; family Pseudomonadaceae; genus Pseudomonas; species Pseudomonas sp. ME-P-057. The sequence goes on along the minus strand of NZ_JARVSX010000052.1, from coordinate 21,543 downwards.
TTGAAGGCACTGGCCAGTGCGCTGTAACGAATGTGGGTGGGGAACATCGCCGGTAGCGTTGAAGCCATTACGCCAATGAAGAAGTTGAGGATCACCGCGATGATCAACAGGCCGGCAAAGATCAGACCCAGCTGGCCGCTGTTGATCAGCTTGAAGGCCGGAATCGACAGCAACAGCAGCGCGATACTGCCGGCAATGATGAAAGGCCGACGGCCGATCTTGTCGCTCACGAAACCAATGATTGGCTGCACGAACAGCATGCCGACCATGATCGCGACGATGATCAGCACCCCGCGATCCTCGCTGTAATGCAGGTTGTGCGAGAGGTAGCTGGGCATGTACGTCAGCAGCATGTAGTACGTGACGTTGGTGGCTGCGACCACGCCGATGCAGGTCAGCAGGCTGCGCCAGTGTTTGGTGGCCACTTCCTTGAACGACACTTTAGGGCCATGGGCCAGACCTTCGCGGTCGCCTTGCTCCAGCTTCTCGACGTGCTGTTGGAAGGCTGGGGTTTCTTCCAGCGCGTTACGCAGATAAAGCCCGACCATCCCCAGCGGCAGCGCGAGGAAGAAAGGCAGGCGCCAGCCCCACTCAAGAAACTTCTCCTCACCGATCACCGAAGAAATCAGCACCACAACGCCGGCGCCCAGCACGAACCCGGCGATCGAGCCGAAGTCGAGCCAGCTGCCGAGAAACCCGCGCTTGCGGTCAGGGGCGTATTCGGCGACGAAGATCGACGCGCCGGTGTATTCGCCACCGACCGAAAAGCCCTGGGCCATCTTCGCCAGCAGCAGCAGGATCGGCGCCCAGATGCCAATCGACTCATAAGAGGGGATAAGGCCGATGGCAAAGGTGCTCAGCGACATGATCACGATGGTGGCGGCGAGCACTTTCTGCCGTCCGTACTTGTCGCCGATGGCCCCGAAAAACACGCCGCCAATGGGGCGGATCAGGAACGGCACCGAGAAGGTCGCCAGCGCGGCAATCATCTGCACGCTGGGGTCGGCGCCGGGGAAGAAGATCTTGCCCAGTGCATAGGCCACGAAGCCGTAGACGCCGAAGTCGAACCATTCCATTGCGTTGCCCAGGGCGGCGGCGGTGATGGCCTTCCGCATCTTGGCGTCGTCGACGATAGTGATGTCTTGCAACCCGATCGGGTTGACGGTCTTCTTGCGTGATCTCATATCAATCTCGGCAGCTTGAGTGTCGTGGTGCAGAAAATCCATGCCGGTGTCCGGCACGCGGAGGCGCGGGACGCTGCATGCTGTAGTGGTGTCGGAGGGGTGTGCTGCATGAGAGCGGGCGAAGCGGCAAATAATTCATCAAAGGGGCTGGTTTTTTCGCAACACCGTGCAAATGAATGGCAAACGAACCTTTTCAGCGTTCGAATGTCTTCGGAAAGGTTGGATCCAATAACCTCAGTGCATTAGCAGTAGACAAACGGTAGAGTAAGCCTATTGCATTGATGATGGCTCAATGACATATTCACTCCCGTCATCCACCCACCCCCACGTGAAAAAAATGCGCCCCTTTAAGTCACTTGTTGCAGCTTGCGTGCTGATCAGCGGGTGCAATGGAATGCCCACCGCTTTTAACCAGGATCCTGTTTTTGACCAAGCGTTCGTCGTCCACTCCGGCGCACCGTTGCCTTATCTGTTGATGGGCACCGCGATCCAGTGGAACGAAGATTACGCCGTCACCGTCAAGCACATTCCGTACATCCCGGGCGCAGTGTTTCAGGGGCAGGGCGATGTGCAGTTCTTTAAGCACAAGGCAGATCACGTGCCGATGTGGCGCTCGTACCAGCCGGGCGAAGAGCTGACTTCCGTGGGCTTCAATTCTGCTTACATGTCGGTGAAAGGCAGCGGCCATGCGCTGCCGGCCATGGTTCGTCTGGACGCCAAAGAAGGCAACGTGATGTATGGCACCCATGATGGCCCGGTGGCAAAGGGTATGTCGGGCGGTCCGGTTTTCGCGGCAGACGGCAAGGTGGTGGGGATTACCGTGGCACTGCTGACCTCCAGCGACCTGGCCAAGATCAAGCGCCCGGACCTGGCCACCCAGCCACGTGTCAGCATTTTCATGCCGTACAACGAAATCAATCGCGAGTGGACCCGCTACACGGCGCAGCTCAAGCCTGCCACGCCGGCAGCGGTCCATCTGGCGACGAACTGATCAACGCTCGCGCAACGCTTCGCGGGCTCGGTTCAGCGGCTTGATGAGGTAATCCAGCACGGTCTTCTCGCCCGTGCGGATGTCCACGGTGGCGATCATCCCGGGGACGATGGCAAAGGTTTTGCCCGCCTTGTTGCGCAGCACGTCCGAGTCCGTGCGGATGTATACGCGGTAGTAGAAAATCTCCGGTTTGACCTCGTCCTGAATCGTGTCCGGCGAAATGGTCACCACCTTGCCGTCCAGGCTGCCGTAGATGGAGTAGTCATAGGCCGTGATTTTCACTTTGGCCTGCTGCTCGGGATGAATGAACGCGATGTCACGTGGCGAGATGCGCGTCTCGATCAGCAGTTGCTCATCCAGCGGGACGATCTGCATCAGCTGGCCGTTGGGCGGCACAACCCCACCGATGGTGCTGACTTGAATGTCTTTGACGACGCCCCGCACCGGCGATCGCAGGGTCAGACGTGACAGCGAGTCACTACGGCCGCGAATCACCGCGGACAGCATCTGCGCCTCGGCATTGGCTTTGGCGAGGTCTTCGCGGGCATGCACCATGTACTCCGAACGCGCCTCGCTGGCCTTGAGTTCAAGCTCCGACCGCTGACGGTTCAGGCGCAGGACTTCGACCCGACTCGATGCGCCGATTTTCGCCAGGTTCTCGGTGATGGCCAGTTCGCTGCGCACCAGTTTCAGCGAACTCTCTATACCGTTGAGCGTCTCGCTCAGGCCCTTGCGTCGGGCGTTGAACAAGTCGGTTTCGGCGCGTCGCAGCTCGGGGTATTTGTCCAGCGACGCATCGAAGACCAGCGCCTTCTCGCTGACCTCGGCCTGCAGCCGGTTGACACTGGCCAGCGCGGCCCGGTATTTCGCCTCGCTTTCGCCGACGTTGGATTCACTCTTGACCGCATCCAGTTGCGCAAGCACCTGGCCACGCTCGACCAGCGTGCCTTCGCTGACGTTCAGCTCCTTGATGATCCCGCCCTCCATGGACTGAATCAGCTGCTCTTTGGAGGTGGGCACCACTTTGCCGGTGCCGGTGGACACTTCCACCACCTGAAACCACGCCGCCCAGGCCAGAAAGCACGCCAGCATCAGCGCGCAGACCCAGATCACCCGCACGCCACCGGCGATGCTTCGTTCGTCCTGGCCGTCGAGGTAGGACACCTGATCGGCAAGCCTGGGCGTCTGCCCGGTTGTCAGTGCGTTCATGCCTTCGCTCCTTGCGGTTGCTTGAGCCGGGTGAGGGCGGCGTCGCGCTGGTCGTCGATCACCACCCGGCCGTTGTCCAGCACGATGATGCGTTCCACCAGTTGCAGGATGCTCACCCGGTGGGTGGCGACGATCAGCGTTCGGCCCTGGCACCAGGTGGACAGCTTTTCCAGCAATTGCCGCTCGGTGATGTCATCCAGCGAGGCGGTGGGTTCGTCCAGCAGCAGAATCTGTGGCTGGCGAATCAGCAGGCGCGACAGCAGCAGGCTCTGGCGTTGCCCGCCGGACAACCCCAGGCCGCCTTCAAGAATCAGATGGTCCATGCCCTTGGGCAGTTGCCGCACGAATTCCAGCGCGCCGGTGACTGCCAGCGCGGCGATGATTTCCTGGTCGCTGGCCTGACCTGCGCCGAGGGTCAGATTGTCGCGCAGCGTGCCGTGAAACAGCCGCGCCTGTTGCGACATCAACCCGACGTCCCGGCGCAGGTCGGCCGGGTCGATGTGGGCGAGGGCGATGCCGTCCAGGCTGGTCTCGCCGGTGGCCAGGTCCATGGCGCCGGCCAGCGCCTGCAGCAGCGTGGATTTGCCGGCGCCGTTGCGACCCAGCACGGCGATGCGCTCACCGGGACGGATGGTCAGGTTGATGCCACTCAGCGCAGGCGAGGCCTCTTCGCTGTATTTGAACCCGGCCTGGCGCAACACGTAATCGCCACGGATCGACGGCAAGTGCACGCGCTGGCTGCCTTCGGGGTGATCAACCGGCATCTGCATCAGGCGATTGAGCCCTTGCAATGCCACCTTGGCCTGCTGCCAGCGAGTCAGCACGTGGGTGAGCTGCGCCATCGGCGCCATCATTCGCGAGGCCAGCATCGACGCCGCCACCAGGCTGCCGGTGGTCAAATCGCCGGCGATCACCATCGGCGCGCCGAACACAATGACCACGGCAAATACGGCGCCCTGCACGTTCTGCGTCCAGGCGACCAGGCTGTTGGTCAACGAACGCAGCTTCAGGCTGCTGTCGGCCGAAGCGGCGTTGTAGTGATTCCATTGCTGCTGGAAACGCTGCTCGGCCTGCAGCGCCTTGATATCGTCCATGCCCTGCACCGTCTCCACCAGCATAGCGTTGCGCAACGCCGCTTCGCGCATCGAGGCATTGGCCAGCCGCGCCAGCTTGCGTTGAGCAAGGAGACCGGGCAACACCATCGCCACCAGCGCGATCAGCGGAATCAGCACCAGCGATCCGCCGATCAGATAAAACACCAGCAGGAACAGGAAGAAGAACGGCATGTCCGCCAGTGCCGTCGCCGTGCTGGAGGTGATCAGGTCTCGTATCTGCTCCAGCTCGCGCAACTGCGAGATGAACGAGCCGGTGGATTTCGGTCGCGCGGAGTTGCGCAGTCGCAAGGCATGGCCGAACACCAGGTCTGACACGCGCAGGTCGGCACGCTTGCCCAGCACGTCGGTGATGCGCAGGCGCATGATGCGCATGACGAAATCGAATACCAGCGCCAGCATCACGCCGCCGAACAGCACGTAGAGGGTCGGCAACGACTCGGCCGGGATCACCCGGTCGTAGACCTGCATGGAGAACAGCACACCGGCCATGCCCAGCAGGTTGGCGACCAGCGACGCCAGCATCACCTGGCCGTAAGGGCGCAAGTCGCTCAGCACGATGCGCCGGAACCAGTGCTCGTCGTAGGGTTTGATGTAGTCGTCGGTGCGCACATCGCTCAGTGGCTGAACCGGCCGCAGCACCACCGTGCGCAGCGCCTGCTCGGCCAGTACGCCGGGGTCGATGCGGCTTTGCAGCCCCTGGTCGCCGCTGTAGGCGATGCCCAGTTCGCCTTGTTCGCCAACGCTTTCGATGACGCCGACCTGGCCATCGCGCATCTGCACCAGCAATGGCGTGCGCCAGCGGGACAGGCTTTTGCGGTCGTATTGGGCGAACTTGACGCTTAACCCGGCCTGGCGCGCCATGTGCCGAACCACTTCTTCAACCCGGCCCTCGCTGCGGACCGAGACCAGGCGAATACTTTCCGGTGAAACGTCCAGGCGGTAATGCCGCGCCACCTTGAGAATGGCTTCGAGCCAGGGCGAGTAGTCGGCGCGCTCGGGGCCTGCCGATGGAGCAGCATCCTGAGGGATGACGATGGTCTCGGTCATGGCAGGATCTCCACGTGCTGGATGGTGCTGTGGTCGATGCCGAACGCACGGCGCAGGGCACCGCTGTTATACAGGCAGTCGATTTGCAGACGGCGCAGGTCGGCCTGGGTGTTGGCCAGATCGAAGCGGGACTGATGAATTTCCTGTTCGGCGTTAAGCAGGTCGAGCAGCGGCCGCGTGCCCAGCTCCAGATACTGCCGGCCATACAACTCACGCGCCTCGGTGATGCTGGTCTGCCGCAATTCAAGGGAGCTGAGCCTGCGCGTCAGGCCAGCCGTTTGCGCCTGCGCTTCGCCCAGCCCCTGGCGGGCCTGCAAGCGTGCGGCGTCTTCGGCCGAATCAGCCGCTGTCAGCGCGTAGCCGGCGGCACGGCTGCGAGCACTGGTAGCGCCCCCTTGGTAGATCGGCACTTCCAGATTGAGGAAGATTCCGGCCTGAGTGCGATTGATGGTCGAGTTCTGGTCGTCGTAATGGTCGTCCAGGTATTGGTTGATCGACGGCTGCAACGACAGTGTCGGGTAGGCCTCGGACTTGGCTTGGGCCAGCTCGGCCTGAGCCTGATTGCGCTGGGCCGCTGCTTGCAGCACGGCGGGAAGGGCGTCGGTGATCACCGGCGCGTTACAGGCATTGTTCATTGAAAGGCTGGAGCTGTCGCTGACCTGCGGCGGTGTCTGCCGACCGAGCAGGTTGGTCAAGGTCGACTGCCAGCGCGCATACAGCGCTTTGTACTCCTGCAACGTGGCCATCGCGCCTTCGGCCCGGGATTGCGCCTGCACCACATCCGAGCGGGTACTGGCGCCCATGTCGCTGCGTTGCCTGGCCAGTTCGACGATATCGCCGACCCCGCGAATCTGTTCGCGGGCGACGTCCACCAAACGCTGATAACGCTGGACCTCGATGTAGGCGAACGCGGTGTCGCGGCTGACCTGATCGATCGCCAGCAGGATACTCGCCTGACTGCGCGCTGCCTTGGCTCTTGCCGCCTCGACCGAGTTGGAGACCTTGCCGAAGTCATACAGCATCTGCTTGAGCGAAATGCTCACCGACTGACTGCCGGCATCGCTGCCGTAGCCGCTGGTATACCCGCCTTTGACCCCGCCGGAAATCTGCGGGTAATAACCGGCTTCGGCCACGTTGATGCCCTCGGCTTGCTGATACAGCGTGCCGATCGCTTCGCTGATGCTGGGGTGCCAGTCAACGGCGAGCCTGACTGCCTGTTCCAGGCCCAGCGTCTGGCTGTCCTCCTTGACGGCCACTGGCGCCGCGGCTGAACCCCCGTCACCGCCAGCGTTGCGACTGTTCTTGCGGCGCGGCTCGTCGGGTTTGGCCTGTAGCCGCGACGGGCTGATGCTGCGCAGGCTGGGGTCGATCTGATCGTCGGCCCACGCAGTGGAATACATCGGGTGACACAGGCCGATGGTCAAGACGACCACCGGCCATTTCTTCTTGCGAACGCGCTTCACATGGCTTCCTTACTGTACGAATACAGGGCTTCCCTTTGTTCAATCAAACGACGTGAATCCCGTTCTGTACCCACAAGTGATGGGTCGGATCTTCCTGCGGCGTGTACTGGGTGTAATCAACACCATCGGCCTGCTGCGCTCCGCCGGCAATCCAGGTGTTGCTCATGTGCACGGTGTCTTCGCTGCCCCCTTTGATCAGCAAGGTGTTGTTGTCTGACGAAGTAATGGAAACCAGGTCGGCCAGGCTGATGGTCAGCGCAACCGCACTGGTGTGGTTCAAGTCCAGCACCTCGATGTTATGGATACGGCTTTGCAGATCGCCCAGATTGATGGTCGCATCGCCGCCCGCCCACAACAGCGTGTCGGTGCCGGTGCCGCCATCGACCGAGGCAAAATGCTGGTCGGCGATGATCAGCGTGTCGTTGCCGGCGCCGCCTTGCAGGGTCACTGCACCGCCGTGCGAACCGTCCAGCGTGTCGTTGCCCGCCGTGCCTTGAATGAGCTCGGCGCCGTGGGCTGCAACCGCCGTCGCTGCGCTGTGGTCTTCACCTGTTGCCGCCACCGAGAACGCGGCAAACGAGGTGCTGGCGAGGGCCCCGGCCTTATCGAGATCGATGGTCAGGGTGGCGGTGTCAGTGGTGCCGTTTGGATGCTTGAGCTGGTAGGTGAAAACATCCTCTTTGCCGATGACGGCATCCGATTGCCCTGGCGTCAGCGTGTAGGTGTAGCGGCCATCGGCCTGGACCAGCAACGAGCCGTAGGTGCCGACGATCGTGGTGCCGTTGTAGCCCGGCGTCACGTAGCTGCCTGCCGCCAGCACATTGAGCACGGTGAAGGCCGAGCCGAGTACATCGGCGCCGCCGCCCGCCGTGTCGGTGAGCAGGTTGCCGGCCACCGGGGTGGAGCTGCCGACCACGAACTGGTTGGTAAAGGTGGCATCGTTGACCAGCCGGACTGCGATACCGGCACCCAGGTTGACTCCGCTCGATGCGACCCTTACCTGGTAGCTGCCGGGGCCTTGATCATCGAAGCGGGCGCCATAGTCGTTGCCCCCGAGGGCCGCAAGCGTTGTACCTGCGTAGCTCTTGACCAGGACGTATTGGTTAGTGGCGGTGTTGAGCTTGTAGAGGGCCACCGTTGTGTTCCCCAGCAGGCTGAGCACATTGGAGGCGCTGATGACCACGGTCAGGTCGCTGACGGTGCCGGCAGCCACGCTGGCTGTCCACGCACCAGTGCCTGTGCCTACCACTGGCAGCGTGACGTTACCCAGCGCTGTGTTGGTGATCACCTCCTTGTTCACCAGCGTAATGTCGCTGAACGCCACATCATTGGTCGCGTCGACCAAGAAGGCCGGGCTCGCCAGATTGCTGTTGCTCCACACCTCGGTCGCCTGAGGGCTGTCGATGCGCACGTACAGGTTGGCGGTGTCGGTCAGGCCGTTCGGGTGCGCCAACTGATAGGTGAAGACATCGACCTTGCCGACGCTGCTGGCCGAGCCGTCTGCTTTGTAGCTGTAGTTGCCGCTGGCATCGATGGTCAGGGTGCCGTAAAGGCCCTGAACCGTCAGCCCGGCGGTCGCCGTGACGTAGCTGCCGTTTTTCAACACCTGCAGCACCGCGCCATTGTCCGGGCCGGTCAGGTCTCGCTGGCCGTCCACACCAACGTCGCTGATGACGTTGCCCGTCACCGGCGCGCCGGCGGTGCCGTTGAACTGGGTCAGGCTGGTGACGTCGAGCTGCAGCTGAGTGTTGACAGTAGTCGCGACCCCGATGCCGGTGCTCGACACCACTAGCCGGTAGTCACCGCTTAGCAAGTCGCCAATATCCACCCGCACACCCTGGCCGGTGAGCGCAACCAGGTCAAGCAAACCGCCGCTGCCGTTGACGTCGAGGGTGACCCAGTTGCCACTGGCATTTTTGACCTGCAGCGTATAGACCACGCCGTCCAGCAGCGATACCAGACTGTTGGTCGTCAGCGTCAGCGTTGGATCGAGGCTGGTGCCGTTGGCAACGGTGAACACGAACGCCTTGGAAAAACCGGCCAACAGGGTGGTGAACGAGTCTGCGTAGGTTTGCGAAGCTTTCGCCGGCGTCAGCGTGACGGTGGCGGTGGCCAGGTTATCGCTTGCCACCACCGGCGCGTTGACGTCGATATCCGGCGCGGTAACGTTGGCGGCCGCGGACAGATTGCCCTTGTTGTCGGTCAGGCTGACGAACAGGCTTTCGCCGTTGATCTGCGCAGGGGCGAGCGTGACACTGAAAGTGCCGTTCGCACCCACGGTGCCCGAACCGATGACCGCGCCACTGAACGACTTGATCTGCACCGTAGAACCGATTTCACCGGTGCCCGACACCGTCAGGCCATCGGCACTCACCTGCATCGAGGACGGTGGCGCGGGCGGCGTCAGGTCTGGCGCAATGGCGCTGGCGGCCTGCGATACGTTACCGGCGGCATCGGCCTGCGTGATGCTGAGCACCTGGTTATCGATCTGCGCAGCACTCAGCGCGACCGTGAAGCTGCCGTTGGCGGCCACGGTCGTGGTGCCGAGCACAGCCCCCAACGCATTGCGCACGGTTACCGTTGAGCCGGCGACGCCTGTGCCCGACACCACGGTGCCGCTGGCATTGACGCTGACGGTCGTGGGTGCTGCCGGTGCAGTGGTGTCCGGCGCCAGCAGATTGCCGGCCACGGAAACGTTGCCAGCGGCGTCAACCTGACGGACCGTCAGCGCCTGGCCGTCCAGTTGCGCGGCAGTCAGGGTGAGGCTGAACGTCCCGCCAGCGCCCACCGTGCCGGTGCCCAACTGGGTACCGGCGGCGTTGAACACGTTAACGGTCGCGCCCGCTTCGCCGCTGCCGCTGAGCGTCAGGCCATTGGGGGCCAGAACCAGCGCGACAGGGGCGTTGGGGGCTTGAACGTCGAGCGCCGTGACGATCGCCACCGCAGACGGGTTGTTGGCCGCATCCGTTTGCTGAACGCTCAGCACCTGGCCGTTGAGCTGCGCGCTGGCAAGCGACACCACAAAGGTCCCCGCAGCGCTGACCAGCGCAGTGCCCAGCACCACGCCGGCCGCATTGGTTACGCGCACGGTCGCGCCGGCTTCACCATTGCCGCTGACCTGCAAGCCAGCGCTGTTGAGCGCGACGTTGGTCAGGTTGGCAGGCGGGGTCGTGTCGATGGCATTGGCAGTGGCCAGCAGGGAAACGTTGCCGGCCGCGTCTCGCTGGGTGACGGTCAGCACCTGGCCATTGAGCTGCGCCGCCGAAAGGTTGGCGCTGAAGGTGCCGTCCGGCCCGACGACGGCGGTACCCAACGAGGCGCCCAACGCGTTGCGCACGGTCACGGTGGCGCCCACTTCGCCCACCCCGCTCAGCACCGTGCCCGCGCCATTGAGCACAAGCGCTGTCGGTGCATTGGGTGCGGTGATGTCGGGTGCGGTGACCGGCAGCGTGGCGGAATTCAAGTTCGCCAGGTCAGTCTGATACGCGCCGAGTACCTGACCATTGGCCTGAGCCTGTGTCAGCGTGACGCTGAATGCACCACTGGCGTTGACCAGCGCTGTGCCCAGGATGGCGTTGGCAGCGCCGGTTATCGTCACCGTTGCCCCGGCTTCACCCCGACCGGTCACCAAAGTGCCGGTGGCGTTGACCGCAAGCTCACTCAGTGCGGCCGGCGGCGTGCTGTCGGCGGCCACCACAGCCGCTGGCAAGGACGCGCCGCCGGCGATCGAACTGGCTATCACGCCGAGGCTTTGGCCATTGGTCTGAGCCGCATTCAATGTGACGCTGAACGTGCCGCCCGCTCCGGTGGGTGCAGTGCCCAGTACCACGCCCGTTGCGCTGTAAACCGTGACAGTAGTGCCTGTCGGGGCGCTGCCGGTGACCGTCAGGCCGTCGGCACTGACCAGCAGATTGGTCGGGGCATCCGGTGGCGGGCTCACCGGCACGGTGAGGTTGGCAACCCCGGACGGGTTACCGGCGGCATCCGACTGAGTGACCGTCAGAACGGCATTGGCGGGCACCGCAGCGCTCAGCGTGACCACAAAAGTACCGTTGGCCGCGACCAGGCCATCGCCGAGGGTGACGCCACCGGAATCTTTCACAGTCACCGTCGCACCCGCTTCACCGCGTCCAGCCACATTCACGTGATCGGCGCTGATGGACAGGTTGCTGACGGCATCGGGTGCTTGAGTGTCCTTCACCGGATAAAGGAGCGGCGTGGAGGCGTTGCTTTTGGCATCCGTGGCGACAACGGAAATGAGCTGGCCGTTGATCTGCGCCGGCACCAGGTTGACCGAGAACTGACCCGAGCCGTTGGTGGTGGCAGTGCCCAACACCGTGCCGGTGGCCGAGGTGACAGTCACGATGCTGTTGATCTCGGCGGTGCCTTGCAGGACGGTGCCCGCCGGGTTCAGCGAAGTGATCACTGGAAGCGCAGGCGGCGTGGAGTCGGGCGCAGTGACGGGTACTGGAGTCGAGTCGTTGTTCGCCGCATCGAGCTGCACCACCGACAGCGACTGGCCGTTGAGCTGGGCAGGCGCCAATGTCACGCTGAACGTCCCGTCTGCGCGCACGATTGCCGTGCCGAGCTGAGGCGTACCGGCCACCGACACCCGAATCGTCGCGCCAGGCTCGCCCAGGCCGGTCAGGATGACCCCGTCCTGGCTGACAGCAAGATTCGTCACTGCGGCCGGATCGGTCACATCGGCCACTTGATAGACCGCGGTGGCGGACACATTCGTGGCAATGTCCGTCTGAGTCAGATTGAGACGCTCGCCGTTGAGCTGGGCGGACGTCAACGTGACGGTGAAAATACCGTCGGTACCGACCGTTGCGGAGCCAAGACTGGCACCGCTGGCACTGGTTACAGTGACCGTGGCACCGATCTCGCCTGTGCCTTTCAGCGTCAGACCGTTCGGGCTCAGCTCCGTCACCGCCGGGGCGGCGGGCGGCGTGATGTCAGGTGCCAGCACAGGCGCGCCAAGGGAGGGGTTGCCCGCCGCGTCGCGCTGAATGACCAACAGTTCCTGGCCGTTGAGTTGCGGCACCGACAGCGTTACGGCGAAGTTGCCGTTCGCCGCGACCACGCCGGTCCCCAAAAGGTTGCCTGCGCGGTCGGTCACCAGCAGGCTGGCGCCGGCCTCGCCGCGACCGCTGACAATCGCCCCTGCGGCATCCAGGCTCAGGCCGGTTGCCAGCGCCGGTGGCGTACTGTCGGGTGACGCAAGCAAGCCGGCGGCCGAGGCATTGTTGACTGCATCGGTGAGCACCACGAATACCGTCTGGCCGGCGTTTTGGGGCGGCGTCATAGTGATCTGAAACGTGCCGTCCGGGCCCACGCTGCCGGTGCCGACGACGGTGCCGTCGGCCACCGTGACGCGCACGCTCGCGCCGGCTTCGCCACTGCCGGTGAGCTCGCTGCCTGAGGCATTGAACCGCAGATCGGTTGCGACCGCTGGCGGAGTCAGGTCGGGCGCCGTGACGGTGGCCGGTACGCTGACATTGCCGGGCGGGTCGGCCTGCTGAACACTCAGCACCTGGCTGTTGATCTGCGGCGTCGTCAGGGTGACGCTGAACGTACCGTCTGCCAGCACCAGCGTGGTCCCGAGCAGAGTGCCGCTTGCATCGCGCACAGTGACAGTGGCACCGGCCTCACCGGTACCGGTCACCACGGCGCCGGCCGGGTTGATGTTGACGTTATCCAGCTGATCCGGCGGGGTGAAGTCCGGTGTGGTCAGGCTGGCCTGCGGTGACACATTGCCCACGGCGTCGCGCTGCACCAGCGTCAGCACCTCGGCGTTGGTCAGGGCAGGCGTCAGCACCAGCGTGAACGCTCCGGTGCTGCCCACCGTCGCGGTGCCTAGCGGGAGCCCCGCGCTGTTGCTGACGGTAACGATGGCGCCGGCTTCGCCGCGGCCGGTCAGTGTGGCGCCGTCGCTGGAAATGCTCAGTTGGCTCAGCGCCAGCGGCGCCGTGGTGTCAACCGACGTCAGGCTGGTGGTCTGGGAGATATTTCCGGCGGCATCGGTCAGCGTCACGGCCAGCCTTTCGCCGTTGGCTTGCGGTGTGTTGAGGGTGAACTGGAAGGTCCCGTCGATGCGCACACTGCCAGAGCCCACCAAGGCGCCGCTGGCGTTGAAGACGTTAACGGTGGCACCCGCTTCCCCGGTGCCGGAGATCACGGCGCCATCGGGCGTCACTGCCAGACCGAGCGGCGCGTCGGGTGCGAGCAGGTCTCTGGCGATCAGACTGGCGCTGGCCGACTCATTACCGGCTGCGTCGGTCTGGCTGAGGTTCAGGGATTGTCCGGCGATCTGCGCCGGGTTGATCGCCAGGGTGAAGGTGCCGTCAGCACCGACCTGGCCGGATCCGACGATCAATCCGCCAACACCGAGCACCGTTACCGTCGCACCGGCTTCACCATGACCCGTCAGAGTCAAGCCATTGGCAGTGAGCACCAGGTCGGTGAGCTGACCCGGTGCGGTGACATCGGCTGCCAGGTAAGCGGTGGCTAGCGAATTGATCCCGTCACTGGAGGTGGCAACTGCCGACAGCGACTCGCCGTTGAGCTGGGCGGCGTTAAGCTGCGCAGTGAACGTACCGTTGCTGTCGACCAGCGCTGTGCCCAGCAGCGCACCGTCGGCATTGCGCACGCTGACCGTGCTGCCGGCAGTGGCGTTACCGGTCAGGCTCAGGCCATCGGTGCTGAGGGCCAGGTTCACCGGCGCAGGCTCGGCCAGATTGCCCGGGGCAACCACTTGGGCGAAGTCGGATGCATTGCCCGCCACGTCGGTCTGGACCACGCTCAGCGTTGTGCCCGTGCTGGCTACCGGGTTCAGGGTCACGGAGAAGCCGCCATTGGCTGCGACGGTGCCGCTGCCGATCAGGGTGCCAGCGGCATCGCGCACCTCTATTCTGGCGCCGGCCTCACCGCTGCCGCCCAGTGTCACGCCGTCGGCACTGATGGCCAGATTGGTGGGGGCGAGCGGAGCAAGGGTGTCTGCGGCCAGATAAGGCGTCGGCACCGAGACGTTGCCGGCGGCGTCGGTGGCCGTCACGCTCAGGCTCTGGCCATTGAGCTGCGGGCTGGAGAGGGTGAGCTGGAAGGTGCCGTTTACGCTGGCAACCGCCGAACCCACTATCACCCCGGACGCATCGCGCACGGTGACGGAGCTGCCGGCTTCGGCATTGCCGGTCAGTTGCAGACCGCTACCGCTCAGCACCAGCAAGGCCGGGCTGTCGGGTGCGGTAAGGTCGGAGGCGGTTACATTGACCGCCGTCGATACATTGCCGGGCGGGTCTTCCTGAGTAACGGTCAGCACCTGTGCATTGATTTGCGCGGCGTTGAGCGTGACGTTGAACGCCCCGGCCGCATCGACCCGGCCGGTGCCTAACGCAACCCCGCCAACATTGCGCACTGTCACCAGCGCACCGGGCTCGCCTCGACCGGTCACGCTCAGCCCGTCAGCGTTCACTGCCACTTGAGTCAGGGCAGCGGGCGGGCTGATGTCCGGCGCCGTCAGGTTGGCCGACGGCGACACGTTGCCGCTCGCATCGGTCTGACTGATGTCGAGGGCTTCGCCATTGCTGGGGGCGGGCGCCAGCGTCACCGTGAAGGTGCGGTCGCCGGCCACCACTGCGCTGCCGAGCAACGCGCCGCTGGCATCAAGAACCCTCACCGTCGCGCCCGGTTCGCCAAGGCCGGTCAGTGTGCTGCCGTTTCCGCTGATGAGCAGACTTTGCGGCGTCGCCGGTGGTGTGGTGTCCACGGTCGTGATGCCTGCGCCGGTCGAGACGTTGCCGGCAGCGTCGGTCAGGGTTACCGAAAGCGCCTCGCCAGTGGTCACGGCGTTGGGCAGCGTGACCTGGAACTGGCCGCTCTGGTTAACCAGCCCGGTGGCGAGGATGTTGCCGGCGGCATCGCGAATGGTCACGGTCGCGCCGGGCTCGCCGGCGCCATTGACCACCGTGCCCACGTTATTGATGCTCAGGCCGGTCGCCGCGTCAGGCGCCTTGAGATCCGGGGCGATGACGCTGCCGGTTTGCGAGACGTTGCCGGCAATGTCGGTTTGCGTGACCGTCAACGGCTGGGCGTCCAGTTGCGAAGGCGTCAGGGTAATCGCGAACGTGCCGTTGGGTGCAACGGTCCCCAGACCGAGCACAGTGCCGCCGCTGTTGCTGATGGCGACCGTCGCGCCCGCTTCACCGCTGCCCGAGACCACGCTGCCGTCGGCGTTGATGGTCAGGCTGGCAGGCGCTTCAGGCGCGGTCAGGTCGTTGGCCACTACCAGGGCGGTGACCGAGAAGTGGCCGGTGTCGTCGGTGGCGGTGACGTGCAGGGTTTGGGCATTCAATTGCGCGAACCGCATCAGAATGCTGAAGCGTCCAAAGCTGTTGACCTTGCTGCTGCCCAGATTCAGTCCGTTACTGTCGAGGACGGTGACCGTACTACCCGCCGTCGCGGCGCCGTTCAGGATGAAACCATCCGGACTGATGGTCATGCTGTTGGGCGTTGCCAATTCAGTGCCGTTGGGGCCGGCCAGGATAGCCGTCGAAAAATTGCCGGCGTCATCGGTGCTGATGACCTGCACGGTGGTGTTGCTCGGGACGGGTTGGGTGAGGGTGATAACGAATGCGCCATCCTGGCCCGCGGTCCCGATTCCGATTGGCTGGTTGCCCGGTCCGCGGATGGTGATGGTGGTGCCAGGCTCGCCGACGCCGGAAACCACGTCACCCTGAGGGCTGATGGCCAGATCGGTAATGGCAACCGGGTTGGTAGTGTCGGGTGCCACGACCTGTGTTGGCTGCGACAGATTCGTCCCGTCGCTCGCTACCACTTGAAGCGTCTCGCCGTTTCTCAGCGCCGTGGGGAGGGTGAAGCTGAATGTGCCATCTGGCGCGACAGTAGCGGTGCCAATCTGTGCGCCATTGGCGTCAAGCACCCTGACCGAGCTGCCGGGCACGGTAATGCCAGTCAACTCGCCATTGCCATCCAGCGTCACACCGGTTGGCGAAGGCGGCGCGGTGACATCGGGGGCCGTAACAGGAACGGCCACCGAGGGCTGGGTGCCGGCGTCTGTCTGGATCACATCAAGGCGCTGCCCGTCCAGCTGCGGCGCGTTTAGCGTCACGGTAAAGCTGCCGTTGCCTGCGACGGTGGCCGAACCCAGCAAAAGGCCGGCGGCGTTGCGAACCACAATCGTGTCGCCAGCGATACCGGTACCGGAGATCGTCAGACCGTCGTTGCTGATGCTGACTCCGGTTGGCGCACTCGGCACCGATGTATCCGGCGCGGTGTAGGAGGTGGCAGCAGAGGTGTTGCCTGCCAGGTCTGTCTGGGTGACCAGCAGCAGCTGCCCGTTGTCCTGGGCCGAGGTGAAGGTGAAGCTGAAACCACCGGTCGAGTCGGCGACGGCGGTGCCCAGCGGGTTACCGTTAGCATCGCGGACGGTGACAGTTGCGCCGGGCTCGGCCTGGCCGCTCAGGGTCAGGCCATCGGTGCTCAGGATGAGCCCGGTGAGGGCGGCGGGAGGCTGGATATCTGCCGCCTGCAAGGGAACCGCCGGAGACACCAGGGTCGAGGCGTCGACTTGGGTCACGCTCAGGGCCTGGCCATTGATCTGCGGATTGGACAGGGTGATCTCAAAACGTCCATCGCTGCCCACCACGGCGCTTCCCAACGTTGCGCCGAGGGGCCCGGTGACGGTCACGGTGGCACCGCTCTGGCCGTTACCGGTGACGATCAGACCGTTCGCTGACAAATCAAGATTGGTCACGGCAGGCGGTGCACTGAGGTCCGGCGCGATAACCGGCGCGGGGGGCGATTGGTTGCCTGCGCCATCGGCCTGAGTCACCTGCAACAGTTGGCCGTCGGTTTGCGCCTGGTCCAGCGTCAGGGTAAAGCGACCATCGGGGCCAACCTGGCCTCTGCCTATGATGCTGCCGTCAGGGCCGCGTACCGTCAGGCTGGCATTGGCCTCACCGGTACCGGTCAGAATCAGGCCGGTTCGATCAAGCGTCGGGGTGACCAGTGCTGCAGGCGCCTGGGTGTCAGGGGTCACAAAGCTGACGCTGGACGCCGGGCCGCCCGACGTGTCAGTGGCGCTGACCACCAACGTCTGGCCGTTATTTTGCGGGCTGCTCAGGACCACCGTGAAGCTGCCGTCCGCTGCCGCAATGGCGGTGCCGAGCACGGCCCCATTGGTCGCGCTGACGGTAATGGTCGAGCCGGCCTCGCCGACGCCGCTCAGGGTCGTGCCGCTGACGTCGATGTTGATGGCGCCCGGCTGCAACGGGCCATCCAGGTCCGGCGCGCTGACTGGGGTCACGGGCGACGGGTTGCCGGCAGCGTCGCTCAGCACCACTTGCAGGGCCTGGCCATTGGTTTGCGGCGTACTCAGGGTGACAGTGAAATTGCCGGTGGCCGAGGTCACACCGGTGCCAATCACATTGCCCTGGGCATCAAGCACCGACACGCTGGCGCCCGGTTCGCCACGGCCGCTCAGCGTAAGGCCGTTGTTGGCCACGCCGAGATCGGTGGCGGCCGTCGGGCCGGTGATGTCGGGCGCAGTGACCGGCACGGTGACCGAGCTTTCGCCCAGTCCATCCACGGCAACCACGTCAACCACTTCGCCATTGGCTTGTGCGGGCACCAGCGTCACCGTGAAGCTGCCATTGCCGGCGGCGGTTGCGCTGCCGAGTAACACGCCGTTGGCGTCGCGCACCTGAATCAGCGAGCCGGCACTCGCGGTACCGGTCAACTGCGTTCCGTCGGCACTGATGGCCAATGCGGAAGGTGTCGCAGGACCGTTCGCATCGGGTGCTGTAACCACCAGCGCGGGCGAGACCAGCCCGACACCATCAGTCTGGGTAATTTGCAGCTGATTACCGGCGCTGGCGGCTGGGAAGAGGGTGGTTTCAAACGTGCCGTTGGCACCGACAACCGCCGTGCCCAAGGGTGCACCGGCGGCACTGACGATCGAAACGGTCGCACCGATCTCGCCTTTGCCGGAAATTTGCGTACCGTCTGCGCTGATCACCACATCGCGCACCTGCGTCGGCGCAGTGGTGTCAGCCGCGCTCAGCTCCGCCGACGCCGAGTTGCCCGCCGCATCCGTCGCGCTGATGTTGAGTTTTTCGCCGTTGCGCTGCGCGGCGTCCAACAGGACGCTGAAGCTACCGTCCAGCTCGGCACGCGTTGCGCCAATCACCCGACCTGATGCATCACGCACCAGCACACGCGAGCCTGCCTCCGCCCGGCCGGTGAGGGTCAAGCCGTCTGCCGACAATGCAAACGCCGAGGGTGCCAATGGCGGCGTAGTATCCGGCGCCAGCACAGGCACGTTGCCTGACGTATTGCCTGCAGCGTCGGTGAGGGTGAGCTGAAGCACCTGACCGGCGTTTTGCGCCGCGCTCAGGTTGACGTTGAACAGGCCGTCGGTGCCGACGACTGCGGTCCCCAATACGTTGCCATTGATGTCGATGACGCTCGCCGTGCTGCCGGGTTCGCCGCGTCCGCTGACAATAAGCCCGTTGCCGCTGATGGCAATATCGGTAGGTGCGTCCGGCGCAGTAACGTCGCCGCCGGGCGGGGTGACATTGATGTCCGGCGCCACCGCCTGTGCAGGTACCGATACGTTGCCGGCGGCATCGACTGCGTTGACGGTCAGCGACTGGCCGTCAGTTTGCGGTGGGTTCAGACCCAAGCTGAATGTGCCGTCGGCGCCGACGACAGCGCTTCCCAGCAAGGTGCCATCGGCGGCACGCACTTGAATGGTTGCGCCCACTTCGCCCGAGCCGCTCAGCCGAATGCCGTCGGCACTGACTGCGAGATTACCCGGGGCGTCTGGCGGCGTGGTATCGGCGGGTGGCGTGACGTCGAGGTCCGGCGCCAGTGCCTGCGCCGGTACGGACACATTGCCCGCAGCGTCGATCGCGTTGACGGTCAACGATTGGCCGTCAGTCTGCGCAGGATTAAGCCCGACGCTAAAGGTCCCGTCCGCGCCGACCACAGCGCTGCCGAGCAGCGTGCCGTCCGCAGCACGAACCTGGACCGTGGCACCCACTTCGCCCGAACCGGTCAATCGTGTGCCGTTTGCGCTAACGGCCAGGTTGGCAGGCGCGTCCGGCGGGGTGGTGTCGGCGGGTGGCGTGACGTCGAGGTCCGGCGCCAGTGCCTGCGCCGGTACGGACACATTGCCCGCAGCGTCGATCGCGTTGACGGTCAACGATTGGCCGTCAGTCTGCGCAGGGTTCAGGCCTATGCTGAACGTCCCGTCTGCGCCGACGATGCCACTGCCCAACAGGGTGCCGTCGGCCCCACGCACCTGAACAGTCGCGCCGACTTCGCCTGAGCCGGTCAGGACAGTGCCGCCTGGATTGACTGCAAGGTTGGTTGGCGCAGCGGGAGGGGTAGTGTCTGCGCCGGGCTGGCCATCGTCGACAACCGGCGTCGTAGTCTGAGCAGGAGGCGATACGTTGCCGGCAGCATCGATTGCGCTGACCTGCAATGGCTGGCCGCTGGTTTGTGGCGGACTGAGCGTGAGGCTGAAGTTGCCGTCCGGCCCGGTGACTCCGCTGCCCAGCAGGACGCCGCTATTGTTGCGCACCTGAATGGTCGAGCCAGCTTCGCTGGTGCCGGTCAGGAGGGAGCCGTCAGCGCTGACCAGGAGATTGCCCGGTGCGACGGGGGCCGAAGTGTCGGCCGGACTGCCGCCACCACCACCGCCCCCGCCACCGCCTCCAGCTACCCCGCCTGCTGCAGCGGCACCGCCGGCACCGAGCAGGCCGAGGCCGGCAAACGCCCAGGTCGGCGTCGCGCCGCTGACTACGCCCGCGTCTGCGATGAGTGTGTCCAGCGAATTGACTTCATCAAATGTGAAACCGTTAAAGGACTGGGCATCGTATTGGGCCTGCCAAAGGGTGCCATCCTCACCCTGAAAAACCATGTCGCTGTTGACGCCGTCCGCGGTCGCATTGAAAAAGTTGGCAACTTTGATCTGTTCGCCATTTTTCAGATTTACCACAAGTTGCTGGCCATTGCGGCTCACTGAGGCGACTTGACTGGGGGGAACGGGCATTTGAACAACGGAGGGCGTGTCGAGGGACAGATTCCCCCAGGTCTTTGCGGTAAGTTCGGAGGTTGCTTTATTGGCTACAACGATATTGTCCATGTGACAGTCCCTTTCTTCGCTTTTAGCACTACAACAACGCGGTGAGTGGCGTGTCATACCAGCCGCCTGACTTCGGCTTCCCAGTCAGGTGCATTTCGTTCTTATGAGTGGAAGCCGTTTGCCATTAATTTAGATTGGATCCACCCAATATCAACGGAATATTGTTTGACGGATATGCAGATGGCGGAAATAGGGGATGGCAACTCGCTGATTTCGTTATTTAAAAACTAACTTAGATAGGGATCTACCGGTCGTCGGGGCGTTTGCGCAAACACATTCGATCGGGGGGAAAACGTTTGCGTTGACCCTTTGAATTAAGCCGGTCCCGACGAATGGCATCGGGCTCTTTGCGTTATAAACCGGCACATTCATGTGAATGCCCGGCACGCCATGCGCTGCCAAGAGATTTTTAGCGCTCGCAATGATTTCGCGAGAACAAAAGGCGAGAAAGTACGTTGCTCGGGTTCGGTAAATACCTGCTCGCGCCGTATTTAAACGCTGTAAGGTAGTGCCCCCTACCGTACGAGGCTGTTTCGCTAGTTCAGGAAGCTCGCACTCCAGCCCCCCATTGCACCCACCGGTCCATCGTGTGGCGTGAATTCAGCAGGAGTTTGCCCATGGAACCCCTTGGATCGCGATTGAGAAAAGAACGCAAACGGTTGGGCCTGACGCAGATTGCGTTCGCCCGCATCGGCGGTGTCGAACCCAACGCGCAGAGCCACTACGAGAGCGGTCATCGTTCCCCCAAGGCGGATTATCTGCAGCGGGTGTGTGATGCGGGAGTGGACATGCATTACCTGTTTTCCGGCGGGGCGGTTCGGGCTGATCCGCAAGGCTACGAACCCCGGGAGCCATCCCGCGTGGGGCGCTTGTTGGCCGGCAGCCATGGCGAAGTGCTTGTCTCGAACCGCAACGCGGTCGGCATTCTGGGAACGCTGCATCAAAGTCTGAATCACACCACGCAAGTCATCGCCGACGTTGCGACCTGTTTCGGCACGCGCCCGCCAGACAACCGCGAGGAACAGTTCGCCGCGCAGGTGAGGGACTTTCAGGAAGACTCGCGACGCTTCATCGGGCTGGCAATGATGAAGGTGCAACACAGCGTTTGACCTGGCAGCCGTGTGCTCCCGGCGCACAGCGGTCTTGCGCCAGCCTGGATCGCAAGTTGCACGAAAACCTGAGGGTGTTGACGTGCCGAGACAGCGGGTGGTCAGGGGCGGGTGATGTCGCGAGGGGAATCGCGTTCGCCAGCAAGCCGGCTCCTACGGATTTTCGTGTCCGTCACCACTGCATGCTCATGCCAGCTTTTGTAGGAGCGCGCTTGCCCGCGATGCGGTGTGTCAGGCAACGATGATGCCGCTGC